>CAZJZR010000822.1:0-2213 GCA_964550475.1 uncultured bacterium | reverse complement strand
ACCAGTCTAGACAACCAGTGTAACCAATTCGTCAGCAGTTGGCATAATCCAGCGACCCTAACCGTTGGGCAGAGGCTTCGCCGTCGGCAGGAAAAAACTGGCAATCCAGTACAATCTGGAAGCATTAACTGGAAGCATTCAGCTTGGAGCCACGTTCATGCCCTCACCGTTACTGATCCGGCCAGCGATCGCGGATGACCTGGATCAAATTGCCAATTTAGACCGACTGGCCTTTGCCCCAGACGTATCGCTGGAACAAGTTAAAACCGACTGGTTTCAAAATACTTTGGAGCAACCCGGTCGAGCAGTCTGGTTAGCCATTGATCCACAAACCAATTTAGCAGTGGGCACCTATACCGCGCTGGAGTTGGGAATCTGGTTTATGGGGCAGACAATCCCCACCACTGGAATTGCAGCGGTGGCGGTGGCTCCGCACAAACGGGGGCAACGGGTGGCGCAACAACTGCTGCACCACGCGATCGCCCAAGCGCGATCGCAGCACAGTCCCCTGATGATGCTGTATCCATTCCAGCACGGCTTTTATCGACAACTGGGGTGGGGGTGGGTGGGGCGATCGCAGCAATATCGCGTCTCAACTCGTCATCTGCCGCTTTACCCCGAACGCAGCCAGATACAGCCCTATCAACCGATTTACCGCGATCATCTGCCAACGGTTTACGAGGCCGCTGCTGCCCGTCACAACGGCTGGTTACACCGTCAGCCCCGTCAGTGGGACAAACGTCTTAAACCCACACCAGGGCAGGAAGTTTATCTATATGTGAATGATGATGTGGATGCGTCGGAATCCTCACCAACCTCTGCCCAGGCCATCCAATTACAGGGCTATGTGATTCTGCAATTCACCACCCTAGACACAAACGGCCACAAGCCTGCGGTGATTGTGCAGGAATGGGTTGCGCTCAATGCCGCTGCCTACCGGGGCATTCTTGGCTTTTTGGCTTCCCTGCGGGATCAAGTGGCCACGGTGATTTGGAACACCCACACCGACGATCCATTCCCGCATTTGTTGACGGAACAACGACGAGATCCGGCGTTAATCGCCCCAGCGTTTGAATTTGGTCTCACCCATGCGTTTGGGGAAATTGGCGGTGGTTTCATGTGGCGGTTGGTGGATTTGCCAAGGGCGTTTGGCCTGCGTCCCATTGCTTCCGGAGACCCGTTCCAAATCAGCTTTACGGTGATGGATGCCCAAGCGGGTGACCATCATGAACAGCGGTTTACGGTGCAGTTTGGCAATCGCCGCATGGAATGCATTGAATATTCGCCCACCTGTCCCCACATCACCCTGTCGATCAGCCATCTGGTCCAATTATTCAGCGGCTTCCGACATGCCACGGAGTTGCACTGGACGGGCGAAATTCAAATCCAGGGCGAGGGGGATTTCCTTCAGCAATTGGATCACGCTTGGGCCACCACCGCCCCCTTCTGCTGGGACTTTTTCTAGGTGGATGCTTGAGCTTGGAATTTCCCGGTCGAATTTATCTTTTCTTTATCGCTATATGACTGTACGTTTTTGAATCAACCCGTTATTGTAATTGGATGATCGATTTCTGAACCATAGTCGTTCAGAGAAAGTACTGATACGCTGGGATGAACTATAACTGGTGACAGTTCACTGTGATTTGTTTTAAGGGATTGGCAGATCAATAATTTACCTAGACGCAAACCTGTAAGGGCGAACTGCCGTTCGCCCCTACCGGGCGATTAGGGATTTTATTTTCACGCTCATCCCTGAACTGTGATCGGTGGTGTGATCAGTTATTGGTGTGAGTTGAGGAGTGAATGTATGAGTGAATCTGGATCGGCGGTGACGATTCCGTCAGAGCTATTGGGAGCACCCAAAGGATTTAATCCCAGTATTGCCATGTATGTCGGTGCGGTGGCGGTAATGGCTCTCTCTTGTACGGGATTTTGGGCATGGGGTTGGCCGCATTGGCTGTGCTTTGTGTTGAACGTGGCGGCGTTGCATGTGTTGGGTACGGTGGTACACGATGCTGTGCATCAGGTCGGTCACAGCAACCCGACGATGAATAGCCTGTTGGGGCATGGCAGCGCGATGTTTTTAGGCTTTTCGTTTCCGGTGTTTCGGCAGGTGCATTTACAGCACCACGGCCATGTCAATGATCCCAAGCAAGACCCCGATCATTTTGTGGCTCTGTTCGGCCCGCTGTGGCTGATCCCGATGCGCTTCT
>CAZJZR010000821.1:0-2213 GCA_964550475.1 uncultured bacterium | reverse complement strand
AAAAAAAAGAGAGCCACCTTCGTGACTCCCCAATCATCAGGGTGCATCTGCATACCACAAGTATAATTGGCAGGGGTGGGGGGTGTCACCCCCTATCACCAAAAAAATCTCAAAAATCTCTCAATTAGCGATTCTCAATTATCGAGTGGCTAACGCAGGTGCCTTGGTATTGATTTGCGCCAACATGCTATCGACATTCTTCTTAGCATCGCCAAACAGCATCCGGGAATTGGATTTATAGAACAGCGGATTTTCTACCCCAGCATAGCCACTGGCCATACTGCGCTTCATCACAATCACCGTCTTTGCTTTCCACACCTCTAACACGGGCATTCCCGCGATCGAGCAGGTGGGATCTTCCAAAGCCGCTGGATTTACCGTGTCGTTGGCTCCAATCACCATCACCACATCGGTTTCGGGGAAATCGTCATTGATTTCCTCCATTTCCAACACGATGTCGTAGGGAACCTTAGCTTCCGCCAACAATACATTCATGTGACCGGGCAGTCGTCCTGCCACGGGGTGAATGCCAAATCGGACTTGAATGCCTTTTTGCCGCAAAACTTTGACGATATCGGCGAGGGAGTGTTGGGCCTGTGCCACCGCCATGCCATAACCCGGCACAATAATCACGCTCTTGGCTTCGGTGAGCAACTCGACCGATTCCTCGACGGTGGCGGGGGTGACTTCGCCCACGGGTTGGCTGTTGCCAGCGGGAACGGTGCCGCCGCCCGTGCCAAACCCACCCAGAATCACACTAATAAAGGAACGGTTCATGGCCTTGCACATGATGTAGCTGAGGATGGCTCCGCTACTGCCGACTAATGCGCCTGTGATGATCAGCAAATCATTGGAAAGCATGAACCCTGCTGCTGCCGCTGCCCAGCCGGAATAGCTGTTCAGCATCGACACCACGACGGGCATATCAGCACCGCCGATCGCCATCACCAAGTTAATGCCGAGCACGCCCGCGATCGCGCTCATCACCAGTAAGGGAGTCAGGCCATTCTCCACCTGCATGAATTGCCAACCCAGAGCAACGGAACCCAGGACAATCCCCAGATTCAACAGATGTCGTCCCGGCAACAGCAACGGCTTGCCGCCAATGATGCCACGCAACTTGCCAAAGGCGATGATCGAACCCGTGAACGTCACCGCCCCGATGAACACACCGACAAAAATTTCAATTTCATGAATGTTGGCTTCGACCCCAGTCAGATTGGGGTCGGGGTTGAGGAAATTGGCGAACCCCACCAGCACAGCGGCCAGACCGACAAAACTGTGCAGAATCGCCACCAGTTCCGGCATGGAGGTCATGGCAACCCGCGAAGCCACGATCGCCCCAATCAACACGGCAGGCAGAATGCCACCGATTAAAATTCCATAGTTGGACACCTGCGGGCTAAATGCTGTTGCCACAAAGGCAATCAACATCCCCGCAATGCCAAACCAATTGCCGCGACGGGCCGTTTCCTGATCCGCCAAACCGCCCAAACTAAGAATAAACAGGGCACTGGCGGTGATGTATGCAACGGTTAAGAGGTTGTTGGTCATTGAGTGACGTGAGTGGATGGTGGATAGTGGATGGTGGATGGTAGGGGGAAATGGCCATCAGAAGTAGGGGCGAATGGCCATTCGCCCCTACTTCTGAAACATCTTCAGCATTCGTTGGGTGACAAGGAAGCCGCCTGCAATGTTGATGGTGCCGACGAAGATGGCGATCGCGCCCAAAATTGTCGTGGGAGCGGTGGGGGCACCGGAGATCTGCAACATACCGCCGATGATGATGATGCCGCTGATGGCATTGGTGACGCTCATCAAGGGGGTGTGCAGAGCGGGTTTGACGTTCCAAATCACCTGCCAGCCCACAAATACCGCCAGCACAAATACCGTCAGATGCGACAGGAAGGAGGGCGGCGCGCCTAAGCCCATACCGACCAAACCCAACCCCGCCAAGATAATCCACAGCCAAGTGGTGTTCACCGCAGGGCTAGGAGCCGCTGCAACGGTTGCCGTTGGGGTTGCAGGGGTGGGAGCGGGCTGGGGAGAGGGATTCACCGCTGGCGGTGGCCACATCACCTTACCTTCGTGTAACACCAGTGCGCCCCGCACTACTTCATCGTCATAGTCCACCCGATACTCAGCCGAACCGCCCATATCATCCAGCAGGTGATACAGGTTGGTGCCATACAGTTGGCTGGACTGCGCCGCCA
>CAZJZR010000820.1:0-2218 GCA_964550475.1 uncultured bacterium | reverse complement strand
TGGCGAATGTTGGCTTGTGTGTGTTGGCTGAGCGTAGCCGAGAGGTCGGTGGGTGGGTGAGTGAGTGAGTGAGTGAGTGGGTGGGTGGGTGGGTGAGTGAATTGTTGGCTGAGCGTAGTCGAAGCCAAGGGGTGAGTGGTAGGGGCGATTGGCTCGTCGCCCATAGTGATGATTATCGGTGAATGAAGCCCCATTGATCGCCGACGCGGATGGCGGCTCGGTGGTTGGTGAAGGCGTAGGCATCGGTATACTTGGCGGGAATTGCCCAACGACCTTGGCGATCGATATAGCCCCAGGTGCCGCCAAAGCCTTGCTGATCGGCGTTGACCCGCACCGCTGCCAGTCCTTGGCTAAAGTCCATTGCCCCGTCAAACCGATAGGGAATCACCAATTTGCCTTGGCGGTTGATAAATCCGGCTTTGCCATTGGTTTCCACCACTGCCAACCCATCGACAAAGGAACCACCGCTCAGGGGTTGGGGCGGAATCACCCATTGACCCGTCAAATTGATGTAGCCTGTCCCTTGGTCGGTGCTGACGGCGGCGAGTCCTTCGGTGAAGGATTTGACGCTGCGGAATTGGGGCGGGATGATGGCTTTGCCATTGCGGTTGATGAAGCCCCAGCGATCGCCCACCATCACGGCTGCCAAGCCCTGACTAAAGGGACGGGCATCGGCAAATTGGCGCGGAATCACCCACTGGCCTCGCCGATTGATAAATCCCCATTGGCCGTTCAGGTATACCGCTGCCCGGTCGTCATGAAAGGCATCGGCGCGATCGAACTGGGGACGAATCACCAGTTTGCCGTCGCGGTTGACGTAGCCCCAACGGTTATTCAGCCGCACTGCTGCGACCCCTTGACGAAACACATAGGTTTCGCCCTGATAGCCCATTGGCATGGGTGGGGTGGTGAGTTGAAACCGGGGCGCGATCGCCATTCGTCCCTTGGGGTCAATAAACCCGTAGCGCAGGTTCACCATCACCGCTGCCAAGCCTTCAGAAAATTTCTCCACCAAGTCAAACTGGTGCGGAATTACCAATTGCCCCTGGGTATTCAGAAAGCCGTATTTGTCCCCCCGTTCCACCCCAGCCAACCCTTCACTAAAGCTCCACACATTATCAAACTGCGGAGCTACTAGGATCTGTCCCGTTGTGGCGGAAATGTCGGGGGGCGCGGAGAGTTGCCCCGCCGAGCGGTCACAACCAATCGCCAAGCCAACGATACAGAATGCGACCAAAATCATCGCCACGACGGGTGGCACGGTAGTCCGCCAAGCACGGTCTTGTAGCCATCTAGCTAGCCATCTAGGGTTAGGCACGAGGGGCATAGGGTAAGTAATGTGGGCGTAATCTACACCACCACAAGCGGGTCTATGAACCGGTTAATTTTCACCTGTTAATTCAATGATTGCGGCGATGGAGGAGCGGGCCAACGGTGGTTGAGGTAGTCCCGTACCTCTAAAAAATCATGCCAAGGAATGAACGGTTTGTGTTGGTCTTGCAGGTACTGGGCGAGGCGATCGCGGGCAAACACCAAGGGAGCCGCCAATGCCAAATTCAGGTCAGTTACCGAATCCCCAATTGCCACGGCAAATTCAGGTGCATACTTTTGCATCACTTGCACCTTATCCATAAAATCCGTTTCGCCCATAAATTCACAACTGGGGCGGAGGTGGCTACCACTGGCATCAATATCAACGGCATGGATGGCATGGATGCGATCGCGCCAAGGCTGCACCACCGCCTCCACCATGCCCCGCAGTCCACCTGACACCACCACAAACGGAATCTGCCGTACAGCCAACCAATCCAACAATTCTGCTAAACCGGGACGGACGGGTTGCTGACGGGTAAATTCGATAATTTCCGGATAGTAGGCCGACGGAATCGACTCTAACACCTGCTGCACCCCCTGGCGCAACGTTAACCGACGGGCATACATCTCCGGCAACAACTGAGCTGATACCTCTGGCGCAAACCGTTTCAGCACGGCTACAAAGGTTTCCACCGCTGTAATTGTGCCATCAAAATCACACAGAATCGCTTGGGGTAAAGGTGGTGGGGCGGTGGGGTTAACTAACATAGTTGAGCGCGAAAAAATTGGATGAATCAATCAATTAATCAATCAATCAATGAAACTCAGTAGATCGAAAATACAGACATCTCCTGGTTCTAATTAAATTTGTGTTGTCCACCGTAGGGGCGAAGCATTCCGGTAG
>CAZJZR010000819.1:0-2222 GCA_964550475.1 uncultured bacterium | reverse complement strand
TTTTCCAGCTTTGGCCATGCTAGGTCTATGAGTAAGGTTGGTTGGGTCAACTGATTTATCAAGTTGGCCATTGGTGATCGAAACTGACGGGTTAGGGTGAATGTCTGTGATATTGCCGCTAACCCGACTAAAAGCGGGGAATATTCACGTCCCCGCTGACCTTTTGCACTGGTTGCAAGATTGCGTTTTTGAGTGGATTGGTTTGACTGGTTCTTTAGACTGGGTTTCTTAGTTGAGCGGCTTTGGGAGTAATTAAAGATGCAGCAACAGGCGGATAGGATTGTGCAAACGCTCAAGGCCAAGGGATTGCGTGTTACGCCCCAGCGGTTTGCGGTCTATGCCAACTTGTTAGCCCGCACTGACCACCCCACGGCAGAACAACTGCTGCACGACCTCAACCAAGCTGCACCCACCTCGTCCCAAGCGACGGTGTACAGTTCCTTGCAAGCCTTGCGGGATGCGGGCTTAGTCCGGGAAGTGCTGCTGGAGGAAGGGGTCTGTCGATATGATGCCAATGTCGCGCCCCACCACCATTTCCGCTGCCGCTGCTGTGGCGAAATTGAAGATATCCCCTGGCAACAGTTCGCCAGCATTAACTTTCAGGGCTTACGGCCAGGATTGCAGGTTGATGGCTACGAAGTGACGGTACAGGGTGTGTGCGATCGCTGCCAACCCGTAACGATTTGAGGGCGATCGGTCAATACCCGTTACTCTATCCGGGCGATTAGCCAATCGCCCCTACGACATTTCTAATGTACGGGCGACTGACCAGTCGCCCCTACTCCATCCACCATTCACTATCCACCATCCACTCTCATCACTTACCACTCATCACTCTCCCCCTCCCCCCCACCCCAATTACTAAATTAATTCCTCAATTTCCCGGACAATTTTTCCCCATCCCTTACCATAAGGTCGGGTATCACGTAAGATGCTTGTGAGGGCTAGCAGTTAAATCTGGCAAGGGCTTCATTATGCTGAATGCCATTATTATCATTTCATTCATCCTCACGGGAGCGGGAATTGGCTTCTATGGGGTGGAGTTGCTGCCCGTGTCCGTTCTGGAACAGGTGAATAATCTGGACGGATTGCGATCGGTAACGGCAGGATCAGCGGCGTTATTTGGGGGGTTGTTGGGCTTCATGGCTCAGGCAGCCTACCAACGCTTAGAGTCGGGTGTGCGCCAAATGCCCGTCGATATTCTCCTCAGCCGCTGTGTGGGCTTGGTGTTGGGCTTATTGGTGGCCAACTTAATGCTGGCTCCGATTTTCCTCTTGCCGATTCCCTGGGAGTTTTCCTTCATCAAACCCCTCGCCGCAGTTCTAGGTAGTTTGATGTTCGGCATTTCCGGTGTCACCCTCGCCGACACCCATGGCCGCGCCCTTTTGCGGTTAATTAATCCCAACTCCGTCGAAACCCTACTGGTGGCCGAAGGCACCCTCAAACCCGCCTCCGCCAAGATCCTCGACACCAGTTGCGTGATTGATGGTCGGGTCGCTGAGTTGCTCAACACAGGCTTTTTAGAAGGGCAAGTCTTAGTGCCGCAATTCGTCCTACAAGAATTGCAACGGATTGCTGACGGCTCTAACGACCAAAAACGAATTCGCGGACGGCGCGGCTTGGATATCCTCAACCAAATGAAGGATGCCTACCCCGATCGCATCGTCATCCACCCGGCTGATTACGATGATGTAGCCACTGTCGATGCCAAGCTAGTCCGCCTCGCCCAAGACATCAACGGTACCTTGATCACCAACGACTTCAACCTCAACAAAGTCGCTAGTTTCCAAAAGGTTTTGGTGCTGAACATCAACGAACTCGCCCAAGTCCTGCGCCCCTCCTATCTACCCGGAGACACCATCGACCTGAGAATTGTCAAACAAGGCAAAGAACCCGCCCAAGGTGTGGGTTATTTAGAAGATGGCACCATGGTGGTCGTGGAAGATGGAGGCCCTTACATCGGTGGCGAATTGCGGGTGATGGTCACGGGCGCGCTGCAAACCTCCGCTGGCCGGATGATTTTCGCCCGTCCCCATGCGTCTGTGACGGCTTAAATGTCGGATGGTGAATAGTGAATAGTGGCTGGTGGATGGTAGTCGTGTGGGTATAGTCCACTACGCTGAAAACGGCTATATCTAGGCATTACTTTGATTTCCTTGAAAGGTAGCCTAAGTCACACATTAAGGTCATAAAATCCTCTATTCAGAGAAACGGAGAGGTGG
>CAZJZR010000818.1:0-2223 GCA_964550475.1 uncultured bacterium | reverse complement strand
TCCAACCCAGTTTTGGCGAACGCTATCTCAGTACGGTGCTGTTCAAGGATCTGCCGGAGGTGGAGGTGTACGACTTGAATGGCGCGTCGAAGCAGTTGTCGTCGGTGTCGTAAGGACTGGCGGGAAAATAATAGCCCCATGATCTGGATCTGGATAGGGATACGGCTTGTGTCACGGATGCAAGGTTATGCGTCCGACGACAGCAAGCCAGACTCCTTTGGTTAGATTCCGCGAGGCATAGGGGCGGGTTGTGTTGTCGGATTAATAACTCTAGCTAGAGTTGTTCGGCTCAACCCGCCCCTACAGGGATCTATCGCTATGGTTTTAGATCGACGATCTGAGTTAACTTTTCAACGCAGCGTCGCTTTACCCAGACTGGCTCGGAGGGGCGGCTTGAAGCGCGGCTAGGACGTGTGGAACAGCCGAATTCTGAATCCTTACAGCAAAATCATAGACTTCAGACCTCACTCAATGAGACTTCAGACCTCAATGGTTCAGTAACCCATGTGAGATAGGGTTAAATCATGGTTTCGATTACGAGATTACGGTAGAAGCAGACCTGGTCTTGCTGATAGAGGGATTGGGCGATCGCCGTCATGGGTTGTAAACAGTGGGCGAAGCTGGGGGGACGATGGCGATCAACGATTTGGTTCCAGTACACCAGTCGTCCGCCTGGGCAACCAGCGCGGCGTAAGTCTAGCAATAAACGATGGTAAGTAGCGGGCGACATAAACTCGAACACATTACTGAGGTTGTAGCTGTGGATCGAGTCAGGGGCTAGGGTTTGCACAAAATCTTCCAGAGCCGTGCAATGCCACTCTAGGCGATCCAAATTGGCGCGGATGGCGGCGAAATTTTCTGGGCGCAGGGCGTAGGGGAGGACTGTGGCATGGTGCCCCAACAAAATCCACTGGAGGTAAGGATTGGTTAGGGGGGCTTGTTGGGTGAGGATGTGCTGAATGCGCTGGAGTAGGTGACCGGGCAGGTCGGCTTGGGCATAGCGTAAAAAGCTAGAGTCAGTGCCTAACCGACCCAAGACAAACCGGGAGAAAAACAGCCGTACCACGAGCCGCCATCGCCACGTATCCCAATGCTGTTGATAAAACTGCTGCCGTGCGCTGGGACTATCCAGTTGCAGAAAGGCGATCGCCCGTGACCACGGATGGATCAGCGGTAAAATTCGGCGGCGAAATAGGGTTAAATAGCGTTCTAATTTGCCGCTGTTGCCAATGCCGTGGGCGATCGCCTGCGGTCGCTGATCCCAAAATTGCCGCACGGCTGGAGATAAATCGGCTCGACAACGTTTGTACAGCGAATAGCGGGTGGCCACCACATCTGGAGTCATCCAATCCTCTGGATCGGTGTGCGCCATGGTTTCCAGGTGATGCAGCCAATCGTGGGGGCGATCGCGGTAGTTGCGTTTATCCTCCTCATCCACCGCTAGCCGTGACCCCAGCAGCACCAACAATTCCGGGTGACTGAGGTGCCGATAGGCCGCCACCCGCAACTCCAAACAGGCCATTTGAGCCGGACTCAAATCCACCGCAATGACCCGTTGGGGACTGCGGCTCAACAGAGCCAAGGTGTTATCGCCAGCGGAGGCAATGGACAAGCAGGTGTGGTGAGGTTGCACCGCTAACGCGGCCAGCAAAACATCAGCATCTTCCCAACACTGGGCATAGCGGATTTCTGAGAAGTCAGCGTATTGGGCAATTTCACCAGACATAATGGCGAGATGGCGTAAGGCACAGTTGGGTGGGCATCCATTGCCCAGTGTACGCCACCCCTCGTTCAGGCATCAGTAGGGGTGAACCGCTTTGTTAGCTTACACAGCCCGTTACTCTGTGCCGCGTTCCACCTGTTCTACGATGGGCTGGTCGCGATCGCCCACCCAAGCAATCTGGTCGATCCGCCGTTGCCGCGCATAGTCTCGGATGGCGGCTGGTTCCGTATTGTCAGCTAAATACACCTCTACCCGTACCAAATTAGGCGCGTCCCGCAGGGTTTGGGCATGGGCAAAGGCGGCATTCTGGTCTTGGGGCATGGTCGCCACCACTAACCAGTCATTGGACGGGGTTTGTTGAGGTAATAGATTTAGCTTAAACAACACCTGTTGCAGATCTTCCACATTTAAGCAGAAGCCGATCCCAGGGCAATTTTCGCCTTGAGGATGGTACAAGCCCAACAGTTGGTCATAGCGTCCGCCCTGTCCCAGCACCCGCT
>CAZJZR010000817.1:0-2223 GCA_964550475.1 uncultured bacterium | reverse complement strand
GCATGTTGGAGCGGGGGATTTATCTGGCTCCGTCTCAGTTTGAGGCTGGGTTCACCTCCCTCGCCCACACCGATGAGGACATCGATCGCACCCTGGCAGCAGCACGGGAAGTGATGGCGACGCTGTAATGTCATCAAGGTGTAGGGGCAGGTTTAGCCGATCAGTGGTCGGTCAAAACCGTTGTGTGAGCAACAAAACCTGCCTCTACAGAGACCTGCCTCTACAGAGATCTATGGCTAGGGCGTAGAACTACGAAATGAACCATGAAGGTCTGGAATGGCCATGACCGATTGGCAACGCCAGGGGGCTAGCCTTACATGCCCACGCCAGCGCAGGCGGCTATATGATCCATTACCCATCACCCATTCTGCGTTACGCTTAGATCTTGTCCTCTTTTGCTGCGATCGGTTTAGTTCCATGGGCAACACCTTTGGCCATCTGTTTCGGATAACAACGTTTGGTGAATCCCATGGCGGTGGGGTTGGAGTCGTAATTGACGGCTGCCCGCCCCGGTTGGAGATTTCCGCTGAAGAGATTCAGGCCGAGCTGAACCGTCGCCGTCCCGGACAAAGCAAAATCACCACCCCCCGCAAAGAAGCCGACACCTGCGAAATTTTGTCTGGGGTGTTTGAAGGCAAGACGTTGGGCACACCGATTATGATTCTGGTGCGAAACCAGGATCAGCGATCGCAGGACTACAACGACATGGTGGAGAAATACCGCCCCTCCCATGCCGATGCCACCTACGATGCTAAATATGGAATTCGCAATTGGCAAGGCGGCGGACGGTCATCGGCGCGGGAAACCATTGGTCGGGTCGCCGCAGGGGCGATCGCCAAAAAAATCCTGCACCAATTTGGCGGCGTAGAAATCATCGCCTATGTCAAACGGATTAAAGATTTAGAAGGCGTAGTTGATCCCAGCACCGTCACCCTCGAACAAGTTGAAAGCAACATTGTTCGATGCCCCGACGGGGAATGCGCCGAACGGATGATTGATTTGATTGAACAGATCCGGGATCAGGGCGACTCCATTGGTGGTGTGGTCGAGTGCGTAGCGCGGCACATGCCCAAAGGGCTGGGATCGCCCGTTTTCGACAAATTAGAAGCCGACTTAGCTAAAGCCGTCATGTCTCTTCCGGCGACCAAAGGGTTTGAAATTGGCTCCGGCTTCGCGGGCACCCTGATGACCGGAAGCGAGCACAACGACGAATTTTATATCGACGAAGCGGGTAACATCCGCACCGTCACCAACCGTTCCGGTGGAGTCCAAGGGGGCATTTCCAACGGCGAACCGATCGTCCTGCGAATTGCCTTTAAGCCCACCGCCACCATCCGCAAAGAACAACGCACCGTCACCACCAGCGGCGAAGAAACTGTCCTCGCCGCCAAAGGTCGCCATGATCCCTGCGTCCTGCCCAGAGCCGTGCCCATGGTGGAAGCGATGGTCGCCCTCGTCTTGTGTGACCACCTGCTGCGCCACCACGGTCAGTGTGATGTCTTGAATTGATGCCGCCCCAGAAATCAGATCAAACAAGCGATAGATCATACACAACTAACCCGCTGGCTTCGACTGCGCTCAGCCAGCGGGTTAATTGTTTGCAGGTAACTGCCCAGGTGCCGATTAAGGACGCGGGAACCGCGCCCCTACAAACAGACCGAGTACAGCATGTCCGTGTAGGGGTTGGATTCCCCAACCCTGATGGATCAAACAATCCAGTGTTGATCTACCTGAGTAGTTACGTTTGCAGTCTAAAAACACCCGTCCCCACTACTGGAGTGAACTTGGAGTGAACTTGGAGTGAACTAATCTGGCTTCTCAGCATAAACAGAACTTATCAATTGGGGCGATCGCAGCCGACTATCCTGTCTTGGAGGGCTGCGGATATGTTGAAATATTAAGTGAGTATTAAGTATTCTATTGATGAGTATTATTTACTTAGTCTGACCTATCAGACTTGTTTAGGATTTTATTAGAAGTCATTGTTTGATCTATAAACTGTCGTCCGTTCGCTTCCCCCAATCGGGTATTTTTTCAACGGATGATCTGTCATCTTGGGGTTATGGTCAGCTTTGCCCCATGCACTTTACGATTCATACACTTTACGATTCACGTTCCAGGGCATAGCTTGTCCGTCCTGCTTTAACACGCTCCCCAACTCAGCTCCGTTTTTTCTCCTTCATTCCCCGCGTAGAAAAATTTGCAACCTCAACTTTCCATTTG
>CAZJZR010000816.1:0-2230 GCA_964550475.1 uncultured bacterium | reverse complement strand
TAGGCATCATTTGCTAGATTCAGCATTGCTCTAAGACTTGCATCACGAATGCACCAGTAAACGCGAATATTGATGGATGTGAACCGAAACGGAGCCGTTCACATTTCCCCAGACGAAAAGTGTGGGGACATAGCCCATTTGTTCCTCCCTGTCAAAGGAGTGAACGGTTACACCGAAACTACGCCATGATTATTGGTTGCAACCATCAAAACCGATTCATTTACCTGTACAGGAGTGTTGCCAGAATGTTACGCGGGCATGGTTTACCCAAACCGACACCAACCTGAACAAACCGATTGAGATTTGAGGTGTTGCTGAACAGCAGGATGAATTGAAACTTCGTTTCAATTCATTCAACTCTTAGCTCATCCCTAAATTCAGCAACGCCAGAGTTGATGAGAAGACTGTAAATAAAAGACTGTAAATATTAGTGGCCTTACTCTATCGCCAGATTTGAGTAGAATCTGCAGAATTCGGAGTCATTTCATCAAAACTTCAATTAACACTGGGATTTTCCCAGGTCGCTTTATATTTCCTTTATAAATTTGTGGTATAAAACTACCTCCTAACTGTTCATATCCCCTTAATAGAACAGTCTTAAATAGAATAGTCTTGGTCAGAAAAGTTTTGCAGGTACACAGTCCCTAAGGGATCTGCAAATAAATAAAATACCCAGCGTAGGATGCGTTAGGCTTCAGCCGTAACGCATCATGTTTAAACTATGGGTACTTTATTTTTACGCTCCTCCCTAAGCGTCAAACCTACAGGATAACCACAGGGGGATTACTCTTGCAGATTGGCGCGACAGATTGGCGTGTAGAATGCCGTGAATAATCCAGGCTAGCTAGCCTTACAATTTCACCTGAGACAAGTTTTCACGGGGATTAAAGCTACGGTTAGCGCGAATTTTTTCGTAACTTTCCCGCTCGATCGCAGTTAAGTTTTTGGGTGGCACAATCACCACTTGCACCAGTTGATCACCCCGTTGCCCCTTGGGATTGGCCCAACCCTTACCCCGCAACCGCAAGGATTGGCCAGAGCGAATTCCTGCTGGTACGTTAAGGGTAACCATACCATCCGGGGTGGGAATGTCGATTTGAGCACCCAACACCGCTTCATCAGGACTAATCGGAACTTCGCAGACGAGGTTATCGCCATCAAATTGGAAAAACGGATGGGGTTCAATTTGCACAACCAAATACAAATCCCCCCGCTGTTGTCCGTAGGGACTGGGTTGGCCTTTGCCTCGAATCCGTAACTTGCTACCCGGTTTGGCTCCAGGATGAATGCGAACATCAATGACTTCATCGCCGATCGCCAACCGTTTTTGTACCCCATGAAACGCTTCCGACATCGTAAGGCTGATGTTGGCTTGGCGATCAGCTCCTGTGCTGGTGGTGCCGCCGCGATCGGAAAAACCAAAGTCGCCAGAGGCAAACCCACTGTTACTGCCAGGAGAAGTACGGTAGTCATAACTACGGCTACTGGTGCCCCGTCCCGCACCCGGTGCACCCGCCGCACCGGGACCACCCGTGGCAAACCGCCCTAGCAGGTCATTAATAAATTCATCAAAGGTGTTGAAGCGGCCAAATTCAAAGTCATCAAAATCGGCACTGCCTGTACCCCAACCACCACTCGATGGCCAAGTTTGCCCTGCTTGCTTCCAGTGTTGCCCAAAGCGATCGTACTTTTGCCGTTTGTCCGTGTCCGACAGCACTTCATAGGCTTCATTCACTTCCTTGAACTTAGCCTCTGAGTCCTTATTGCCAGGATTAACGTCAGGATGGTACTTGCGAGCCAGTTGACGGTACGCCTTTTTGATTTCCTCTGCACTGGCGGATTTATTGACCCCCAAAATTGCGTAGTAGTCTTTGAACCCGGCTGTACCCATCAGCCTTTTCCTCCCTGCATGGTTCTGGTTTGAGTCTCTGGTGACGGTGCGATCGTTGATTCCCCTCAATGAAGAAGTCTCAACTGACTTTAGCTGACACTCTTATTATTGTCTACGATTACTGATTGTCCATAATTACAATCGCGAACAGTCACCAAATCCAAAGGTGAGATTATCTCATACCCCCAATCCTAATGGCATCGGATGTCTACATATAGGGTTGAGCATTCAAGTCACACTACCCCGTAGGGAGTTGAGACAATCTCAGATGACTACCTCAAAACATAACGGCTCTGAAGAGATAATCTTCAGAGCCGTTATGTGAGTAATAAGACTGGC
>CAZJZR010000815.1:0-2232 GCA_964550475.1 uncultured bacterium | reverse complement strand
ACGAAGTTTCAATTCATCCAACTCTTAGCTCATCCCTAAATTCAGCAACGCCTGACTAGTTTTAACAGTGACAGTGGAGCAGATAGTGGCGCAGGATTGTTCTCATTATCGCCTGCCAACTCACGGTGCTGTGGAAGTAGCGAAACATGACATAAAATTCAACATAAAATTTATTAAGACTTCATTATTTGAGTTAAATCGCGGGGATCATGCTGGAATCAGTCTTTCGTGGATCTACTCTAAGGTGTGGACACCGGAAAAGTGGCACAGTAGATATGCTGCGATCGCGACCCTGAGCTTGATGATGGGGGCAGTGCGCTCGGTGAATTCATGGTTGCCAATCGTCCCATTCGCATTGACATTGTTTCAGAGGCAGATCCGGCTTCTGTGATTGCGGGGTTGGAATATTGGGTTGACTTGGGTTTATTGCAGGATTCTCAAGTGAATCTGACCTTTGAGGCTGGTGTGGTGCAACGGTTGACCGTCACCCTGGATAACGCCGATCGGGCGCACCCGACGTTGGAACTGCTGCACGGGCTAGACCACTGGCTGGAACGGGGTCTGATCAGTGAAACGACGGTATTGGCTCTGGCGCGATCGCAGTTCAGTTGTGCCCTCGATGCCGTGCCCGTGCCTGTACCCTCTGGGCGATCGCCCCAACCTGTCAGGGAGTATAGGGAGTATGAGGACACACCACTGGCCACCCCGATTCCAGCGGCTCGGTCGAAGCTGACCGCCTATGTCCTTTGGTGTTTGGTGTTTATCGGCTTGGCCGGGATGCATCGGCTGTACACGGGCAGTTACGGTTTGGGCTTACTGTGGCTGTTTACCTTGGGTGTGTTTGGCATCGGCCAACTGCTGGATCTGGCTCTGATTCCGGGGTTGGTGGATCGGTTTAATCAGCAACGACAGCGGTTGATCGCCACTCGCCGGACGCTGAGCGGCGATCGCTCCCTGGAAGATCCCACCCGCGATGCCGCTGCCGTGGCTGCGGACGCAGACCTCGCTCAGGCCGATCTCCCCGTTGCCCCCCTGCCCGCCGCCGCCCCCGACTTGCCGGAACCGCCCAGCCCTCGACGGCGGGAACAGCCGACCGGAGCCGCCCAAGTACTGCATTCGCTGATGGCGGAGTTGAGTGTGGTCTGGTTGCTGTTCTTGGGGGTGTTCCTGTTAGTGGTGTCCTCCGGCATCCTTGCCGTCACCCAATGGCGCAACTTCCCGCCCACCGGACAATTCCTCATCCTCTGCCTCTACACCTTGGCCTTTGCCGGAGTCGGTCTGTGGGCAGAACAACGCCCGAATTTGCAACTGACGGCACGGATGTTGCAGGTGGCGACGTTGCTGATCATCCCGGTGAATTTTTGGATGATCGACGGGTTTCGACTGGTAAACACGGGTACGGGCTTGTTGCTGGGTGGTCTGGCCGCGTTGGGCTTAACGGCCTTGACCTTGAAGTTATTGCATTCCAGGGAAACCCGCTTAACCATCGCCAATGCTGTCGGGTTGAGTTGGTTGCATTTGGGTTGGCAACTCGCTGCCACAGTGCCGTTGATCGCCATCTACATCGGCACGATTGGCACGGCCTGTTGTTTGATTTATCAATCTGGTGCCAGTGCTGGTCCGGTAGCTAAGACAGTTGGAGATCGCCCCCGTACTGCCACCACAGGCCGCGATCGCCTGCCCCAGCTTCCGTTGGGCTTAATCACCCTGATCGCTGGGATGGTGCTACTGATGGGGCGGGCGGTATTGGCAGTGCGGGTGCCCGTCAGCGACTTGGGGTTGGCAGTGGGGATTACCGGGTGGCTAAGTTGCTGGTTAGTGCGACGGCAAGCCAGCCAGGAACCGTGGAATTGGCTAGGGGCAATGCTGCTGATGGCAGGATGGGGCATGGCAGTGGCCAGTCCGGTGCCGTGGGCCGCGATCGCCGTCAGTGGCCTCGCGCTGGTGTTATTGGGCGATCGCCTCCGCCGCTATTGGCAAGCTCCCGCCCTGACGGGGTTGTTCTGCGTCGGTTTGCAACTGCTGTGGCTGATCTGGCGAGTCGTGCCAACCGAGTTCCGCGCCGATTTAATCCAACTGGGCACCCAACTGGCGGGAACGGACGCGATGCCGTGGGCGTGGTTGGGGGTGGTGCTGTTGCCGTACCTGTGGCTGACCGTGGGGATGGGCGATCGCCTGCGTCCCCAACATCCTACCCTCGCCAATTTGACCGAGCTATTGGCCTTGGCCTTG
>CAZJZR010000814.1:0-2238 GCA_964550475.1 uncultured bacterium | reverse complement strand
TGGTGCGATCGCAGTTGAGCCTAGAGGGCAACTCTCAACAGCCCTCGCTCTCTAGTAGGTTTGAGGAAATTGAATGCCAAAGCAAATTATTATTGCCGAGCAGCATCGACTCGCTGCCGTATTTTCTGAAGAACAAATTCAAGAACTGATTGTTGCCAAAGGCACCCACCAAATTGGTGATATTTACCTGGGTGTGGTGGAAAATGTCCTGCCGGGGATCGATGCCGCCTTTGTCAACATCGGTGACTCCGAACGGAATGGCTTTATCCATGTGTCCGATTTGGGCCCCTTGCGGTTAAAGCGATCGGCGGGTGCAATTACGGAATTGTTGGCTCCCCAGCAAAAAGTGCTGGTGCAAATCATGAAGGAGCCAACGGGCAACAAAGGCCCCCGGTTGACTGGAAAAATTTCCATGCCAGGGCGGTATTTGGTGCTGATCCCCTATGGCAAAGGGGTGAATCTGTCCCGGCGGATTCGCAATGAAAATGAACGCAGCCGCCTCAAGGCACTGGCGATTTTGATTAAGCCTGCCGGGATGGGGTTGTTGGTGCGAACCGAGGCGGAAGGGGTAGCGGAAGAAGCCATCCTGGAAGACTTGGAATTTTTGCAAAAGCAATGGGAAGCGATTCAGCAAGAAGCCCTGTCCACCCGTGCGCCCGCCTTGTTAAACCGGGATGATGACTTCATCCAACGGGTACTGCGGGATGTCTACAGCAGCGATGTCAACCGGATTGTGGTCGATTCGCCCACCGGGGTAAAGCGGGTGAAACAACACCTGATGACCTGGAGTGGCGGTAAGTCGCCCCAAGGGGTGTTGATTGACCAACACCGGGAACGCGCCTCAATTTTGGAGTATTTCCGGGTGAATGCGGCGATTCGCGAAGCCCTGAAACCGCGTGTGGACTTGCCATCCGGCGGTTACATCATCATTGAGCCGACGGAAGCCCTGACGGTAATTGACGTGAACTCTGGGTCGTTTACGCGATCGGCGACGGCACGGGAAACGGTGCTGTGGACGAACTGCGAGGCGGCCACTGAGATCGCCCGTCAACTGCGCCTGCGGAATCTGGCCGGGGTCATTATTGTTGACTTCATCGACATGGATTCCCGCCGGGATCAACTCCAGGTGATTGAGCATTTCAACAAAGCCCTGAAGGCGGATAAGGCGCGTCCACAAATTTCCCAATTGTCGGAGTTGGGCTTGGTGGAATTGACCCGCAAACGCCAAGGCCAAAACATTTACGAGTTGTTTGGTCGCCCCTGTCCCAGTTGTGGCGGCTTGGGTCACCTTGTCCATCTGCCGGATGACTCGGAGGACACCGAAGGCGAATCCTTGGAGCGGTACACCGAAACGCGCACCTCCAGCCGTGGCAGTCGCAAAGCGGTGGTGCCAGAGGAACCCCGCGAACCCGTGTGGGAGAGTCCCTATGCGGATGATTTGGGTTTGGGGGCAGCGGCGGATTTGCAGCAATTGGACTTGATGCACCACCCCAGCTACCAGGAAAAGGGTGGTGGCAATGGGCGCAGTCGGCGGCGGCGGCGATCGGATGGGCCACCCCCTCGGATGCCGCGATCGCCCGGTTTGGAACCCCTGACCGACGAGGCCGATCTGTTGCCCTTGGAGGACGTGTTCCCGGTCGCTGAGGCCAAACCCGACAAACCAGAGCGCGGTAAACCGTCTCGGCGGGAGATTGCCCCACCCACCCCAGCGGAACCGTTGGAAGTGGTGACGGTGGAAATGACTCCAGAAGAGCAAGAAGTTTACGCCATGATGGGGATTTCGCCCTTGGTATTGAGCGATCGCGAAGTCAAAGATCCCCGCACCACCTTAATCTCCGTTGTTTTGCCGGGACAACCCCCCGTGCCGATTTCGGAGATCAATGTGGCGAAACCAATTAGTCGCAGCCGCACCACAACCGCGACCATCGACGCACCGCCAGAGCTGGAAACAGTGGTGGAAGCGGAAACGGTGGAGGAGGAGATCGATTTGCCTGTTCCAGCGATCGCTGAGGTGGAAGCGGTCGTGGAAGAGGACGAACCCGCTGAAGATACATCACGGCGGCGACGGCGGCGGCGATCGTCAGTCAGCGAGTAATTGAGATTTGATCACCGCAAAGACGCGGAGAACCCAGAGGCTATCGTCTGAGTTCTCCGCGTTTTGTTTCACTCTTAAACTCCCTAACTCCTTAACTCCCTAACTCCCTAACTCCCTAACTCCCTAACTCCCTAACTCCTTAA
>CAZJZR010000813.1:0-2240 GCA_964550475.1 uncultured bacterium | reverse complement strand
GATGATGTTATAACCATCGACCAGGAGCAATGCCTGGGACGCAGGAGCAGACATGGGTGATCCGGGGAATGCTGTACAACGGAACCGAAAACGCGATACAAATCTATATTTTTATCATACCGGAACTTTTTATTAAGATTTGTCATGGTTTCGTTAACATTTCGCGATCGATAACTGGAAAACCAGAGAAACCCGGTTTCTCAATGGCATATCCCAGCTTTTGACTAGGGTTCACGCCGAGAAATCGGGTTTCTTGCCAGTTATTTGGTTTCCAGTTTTAGTTTGTAGTTCCAACTTCAGTTGGCTGGCTGAAGCCGGTACTACGAACAAGTTAACACGCGACACCTGTTAACTCTTGGGTGGCGTGGGTGGACACCAGAACAGATTTTTACTGGATATGCCTAAATCATGCAGAATGTCGCGCATGATGGCGGTGCAGTAGAGCCAGTGACCGATGTCGGCGTACATATGGTCTGGGTTGAATTCCAGATTATGGTGCAACACATCCGGCAGATCGACAAACTCATCCGAGGGCTGCGGCGACAGGATCAACAACCGGAACGGTTTGCCCTCGGCGCATTGGGTTAACTTGGCCATCAGGTCAATCACTTGGCCGCGATTGGCGTAGCCCGTGCGGACAAACAGAGCCTTGTCGCAGTGCTGTAAGGTGTACCAAAACCGCTGGGCACGAGCGGAATAGCGTTTCCGCATCCGGTCAAACACGGGCTGCATATTGCGGATCGGGTCGTCGGTGTCTTCCACCTCATGGGCAAAGGAAAGGCCACTCCAACGGCTGTGGTAAATTCGTCCGGCTTCGGGGCTGTAGTGCAGGCAGGCGGGATTCCACATGTCGTGGAAGCCGCTGGCAATGATGTCGGCGACATCGGCTAGGTTGGTGGTGCGGGTGAGGTCAAAGGGGAAGGCGGGGCCGTCGTATTCCATTTTGTACAGCATCATGCGGACGGCACAGCGATCGCCCAACGGCAAAATCGCCACCCGGCTAATCTCCGCCAGGGCACATTGGTACTGGAACAGGATGGACGATTGGGGCGGCACCTTCACCCGACTTTCCAATCCCTGCGGCCCCACCATCAGGGTACGGAAGGGGGCATCGGGAGCCAGGGGATCGCTGTAGACCCCGCTGGGCATCGATTTCAGAGCCTTCCGCACTTCCGCCCACATCGGTTGGATGTTGTAGTCATGATCCGATTCGTTGATGATGCGTAGGGTGCGATCGCCCTCCTTCAACAAGCCCAGATGGCCATCGTAGAACAGAATTTGGGCACGTTTGGGGGCAAAGAAATTCACCGCTGCCGTGTAGGTTTGATCAGTGCGGGGCGGAATGTCGATGGTGGCCAGGATGGTGCCATCGGGTTGCACTCCCAGAGCAGTGGGGGTATTGGCGACAGCAGGATGGGCGATGTACACCCCCGGCACCAGATTTTTCTGGGTTTGGAAGGTGGATTGTAAGGCGGCTTGCAGGTTTTCGCAGTAGGGGGCGATGGTGTAGGGATAGCCAGAGGGGTTGATCAGCCGCAACTTTTGTTCGCTGGGATAGGCCAAAACTTGGAAGCCGCCATCCTGGTAGACGGGGATTTCTGGCGATCGCGCCGTCCGCTGGTGTCCTTGCACCAACTGATCCCGACTCAGTTGGAACAGGTTGAGGTCGATCGCCTCAAACATGCGGCGATGCCCCTCCGTGTTGGGATGCGCCCCGTCGATGAATGTGCCCTTTTGCCAACGTCCCTGGCCATCATCCAGCGCGTCCAACCAATCGAACACGGGCACATCCCAATCCAACATCCGCTGGTGGGTGTCGCGCAATAACCAGGCGTGTTCGGCGTTGTAGTCGCCGTTGGGGTACACACCGCCCAACATCGGACGCGCCCCTAACTCCCGCGTCATCTCCACCAACTGCTGGAGGCCACTTTCAAATCGCCGCTGCACCGCCCGTCGTTCGTAGGGGGCACAGTGGGCTAAGCCTTCGTTGCCCAGGGACAGGCCGATGATCACAATATCGGGTTTCTCTGGAGCCACCACATGGGGAAAGCGGGCGATCGTGCTGGTGACGTTCGCGCCAATTTCCGAGACATTCACCAATTGGTGGCCAAATTGTTGATGCAATGCCTGTTGCAGTCGCCATGCCCACCCCCGCAGCAACCAAGCATTACAGCCCAAGGCGACGGAACTGCCGATGACCGCCACCTTTAAGCCATCTTTGCCTTTGACTAAGGGTGGCG
>CAZJZR010000812.1:0-2248 GCA_964550475.1 uncultured bacterium | reverse complement strand
ATTACCAATTCATCGGAATTGCACTGACAATCGTCTGCAAGTTATCGCTGACGATATCGCTCAATAACTGATTCACCGTGTGGGTCATCGGCAGACTGTCGATCCCCATCCCGGCACAGAGCAGCATCATGTAGAGGATGGAGTACTTGAACACCGATCGCGCCAACCCATAATCGGTCGGTTCTTTTAGTAGCGTCCATGCCTTATGGACAAACAAGCCACCGAGGAGCAGGGCGATCGCGGCATAAATGGCTCCCATCACGTGCAGGGGATAGACCAACAGCAGCGTCACCGGGATCAACAACAGGGTATACAGCCAAATCTGGAAAGCCGTCGGCTTTTCGCCCACCACCACGGGCAACATCGGCACGCCCACCTTGGCATAGTCCTCGCGAATCATCATCGCCAATGCCCAGAAGTGCGGCGGAGTCCACAAAAACACGATCGCGAACAGCACCCAAGCTGCCCAACTGAGGTCACCCGTTACCGCTGCCCAACCAACTAGGGGAGGAATCGCCCCGGCTGCACCGCCAATCACAATGTTTTGGGTGTGGTGCCGCTTTAGCCAATGGGTGTAAACGCCCACATAGCAAACGATCCCCGACATCGCCAACAGGGCACTGAGCAAGTTAGCAAAGGTGGTTAACAAACCAAAGGAGATTAGCGCGAGGGCGATCGCAAAAATCAACGCATCCCGTGGTTGCACCCGCCCCGACGGCAAAGGCCGATGGCGCGTCCGTTCCATGATGTAGTCAATATCGCGATCGTAAATGCAATTAATCGTATTCGCCGATGCCGCCGCCATCGCGCCACCCAACAGGGTGACAATCAACAACTGCGCCGGAACCTGCCCCTCGGCGGCAATCCACATCCCGCCAGCGGTGGTAATCAACAACAGCAGAATGATCCGGGGTTTGGTCAGTTGGCAATAACTTTGAACAACTTGCCACAGGTTCTCGTGATGGCGAGTAATGGAGGGATTTAGTTCTGTCATGGAGAGAGGGAGGGTTAAGTGGGGAAGGAGTGGATGGTGGATGGTGGATAGTGGATGGTGATGTAGGCAAAAGGGTGAGGGGTAAAGGGTAAAGGATGACGGACAGGAAGTGTCTCATCACTCATCGCTTGCCACTATTCACCATCCACCATCCACTATTCACCAGCGACCATTGCTTTATCTCTAAAGGCCAGCACAGTAAACGCAACCAATGTGCCAAGGAGGGCTGCGCCGATCGCTTGGTGGGCGACGGTGAGGGGGGCGACTTGCAGATGCAGGCGGAAGGTTGCGACTCCGAGGCCAATTTGCAGGAGGAGCAGTGAGCCTGCACCGTGGGCGATTTTCCGCAGGAAGGGATTGAGGGCGGAGGTACGCATGGCGACGATCACGGTGATCAGGGTGCCGAGGCTGGCGGGGAGTACGCCTGCAATGTGACTGTTCATCACGGTGCAGAGTTGGGACGCGCTAAAGCATTGGTGTAACGCCCATTGGGACGCGACCAAACCGCCCAGTAAACTTTGGGCGTAGATCAACAAAACCGCAGTCAGGCCAAACCAGGGCAATTTGTGGACGGTGCCCAGCGGTTGGTAGGGCAGTAACAACATGCCCATGCTCAGAAGGGTGGAAAAGAACAGTAGGCCGGTGCCCAGGTGAGCGGTGACGATATCAAACCGCAGCATTTGGGTAACGGTGAGGCCGCCCAAAATCCCCTGGAAAATCACCAAACCCAAGGCAAAGGTGGCCGCCCACGGAAACCAAGTGGGCAAATTCCGCCGCTGCCACCAGGCCAACGACACCATACCAATCACCACAAAGCCAATGCAGGAGGCGATCAGACGGTGGAACCATTCCAGAAATACTTGCAGGTTCATCTGTTGCTCTGGCACCAGTTGACCGAAGCACAGCGGCCAGTCGGGACACGCCAAACCCGCTTCCATAACGCGGGTGGAACTGCCCAGAGCCATCAGGAACAGGGTGGCGATCGCCAAACCGATCACCAACCGCCCCATCCATTGGCGAACCTGAGGAGCATCGCTAGAGGGCTGCGAGATCTGCGGACTGACGCTTTTTTGTACTACAGAATCCACCATATAAGCCTTGGATTTGGAAATAAAACTTTATCAAAGTTGGAGTGAGGACTCTTGAATTTATTTCGTTAGTTGATCGAACCTTGCACTCTTAGTAACACTATTCAGGCAGTCTTCTAAAACAGGTGGGGATCTTTGGAATTTCTTCCGATTTGCGCCTGCCAAT
>CAZJZR010000811.1:0-2251 GCA_964550475.1 uncultured bacterium | reverse complement strand
GCATTCATATCGCGGCTTACCCCCAATTCAGCGCGGGCATTGCGATCGGCATCACCGAGCAGCGATCGCACCAACTCCAACTCATCATCATCCGATAGCGAGACAAGTGACCTCGATGTGGTTGATCGACTAGCCCCGATCGCCTGTAAACCCTTCATTGCATCGCGGATTGGCTTTTCACTCGCCAATACTAAAACTTCCAGTGATCCAGCACCCTGTAAGGTAAACGTGAAGCCATCTCCATCTCTAGGGGTAAGCAGCGTTTGGTCTGGAGCCAAAATTGCTTCACTTTCCGCCGAATCCCAATAGGGAAAAATCGGGATAATCCGACCACTGCCCGTAATTGCAATCACCGCCACATACAAATTACGGGACTCTTGGTTATGCACTCGGATTTGGATAGTGGTGCCATCCTTAAACGTTTTGGGTGTGGCCGTTGCACGGCTCCCCTTAGGGATGACATGCACCGCCACCCTATAGGCTGACGACTGCCCTACCAGAGCCGCGTCGCTACTCGTCACCAATTTGAGCAACTTCCCGGCCAACAGGGACTTAAACCGTCCTTGCAATCGTTCCACTGCCGCCTGTGCTGATTCATCCGGATCTGAGAAGGTGGGGGTAATTGGTTTCAACCCTGTCAAGAACAACCCGACCGCTTTAGCCGTTGGCATCGTTAGGCCACGGGGAATCGCTCGACTCACCTCTGGGGTCATCCGACCCAAAATACAATCCGCATCGGTGGTGACCACTTGGACTTGATTGATCTGTTGCAATGCCGTTCTGGCCACCTCCAGATCGTTGCCCAGCGAGGGATCTAAACTCACCTGTAATTTCAAATTAGTCGGAATACCACGAATTTTTTCTCGCAGTAACGTCCCAGTTTTGACTCGGCTCAGTTGCCCACTGCGTAATTTGCCTGTGGCGACCAAACCCATTCGGCTGGTTTGTTCCAGTTGCGCGACTTCCTTGCCCTCTGCATCCAACACCGCCCATAGTCCCCCCTGGTCGCTGGCTGCTAGGCTCAACGACGATACTCCGCCTAACCAATATTCAATCTGTTCCGCCGATTTCACCTGACGGATGACGGCTTCCGCCCAGGGGCGGGGTGGAGCGATAAAATAGGCAGGTTTGTTCCCATTACTCGCCGGATTTGCCGCAAAGATGGGCACTTGGGTTACAGCCGATTGATTGGATAGATCTTGGGTGCTGCGGGATAGGTTGACAAATGCCGTCCCAATTGACTCTCGCCCTGTGGCTTGCCAGAGGTAGCGCGTCAGTAAATAGGTAAAGGCTCCGGCATGGAATTGGGCATTGTCAAATGATGCATCGGCAGCGTATTGGTCAAACTGTGCCGAGCCGATCGCCACTCCCTTGGCAATTCCCTGTTGCCGCCAGCGGTTGAAGTCCGTTTCTGTGATGTTCAACGTTTTCATCAGCCGTTGTTGCAATTCCAACTCAACCGGGCTGGGATGGGCAAATTTAGTTCCATCTAAGCGGGAGGGAGTGGCTCGAAACGTCAGTCCACCCCGTGTTCCACCGCCAGAGTGGCAGCTATCGAGCACTACGGTTACTAAATCGGTTGGCAGCGATCGCATCAACAAAAACAGGGTGCGTCCCATAATGTCTTGGACTATTCCCGGATCACTGGTGGTGCGATCGCTCGGCACCAATGTGCCATTTAATTTTTGAACATTTGGCCTGATCTCACCATTGATCATTAACGTGGGAATGGGATCTGGATCATGCACCAATGACCCATGGCCAGAGTAGTGAAACATCACCACATCGCCCGGTTTGGCCTGTTTAATCAGATGGTGCTCAAATGCTTCTAAGATGGTTTGCCGATTCGGTTTGAGGGTTTCAGCATCACTGACAATCAGAATGTCTTGAGGATTAAAGCCATACCGATGCACCAACAATTCCCGTTGTAACTCCACATCGGTTAAACAGCCCCGCAGATCACTGATGCCAGTGGGATAGGCATTAATCCCAACCAAGAGGGCGAGTTTGCGTCCCCGTGTGCCTTGGGCGAGGACTTGACCGAGGCGATCGCCCTGTTGGCTCAGATCCCATTGACTCAGACCGAGGGCGGCTAGGGTGGATCCGGCAAATTGCAGAAACTGGCGACGTTTAATCATAGTGGGGCAAAGGGAGCAGAGGGCAGACGGACGCATGACCAATTCTGCTGCTTGTGATATCACATCGCTCTGGAGTGATTGAGGTTATGCAGAAAGGTTTTAGGTATTGGCTG
>CAZJZR010000810.1:0-2252 GCA_964550475.1 uncultured bacterium | reverse complement strand
GCAAAGCCACGTTGGTTTCCAGTTCCCGCATCAGGCGATCGCGCACCTGCCGCGAGGTGACAAACTGCCCTTCCTGTCCGGCAAACGGCGAGTCATTCACCGAGAAGGTCATCTGGAGGGTGGGTTCGTCCACCTTAATCAAAGGCAACGCTTGGGGTTCATTGGGGCAGGTGATGGTTTCGCCAATGTTGGCATCGGCAAACCCGGCGACCGCCACAATATTGCCAGCGGACGCAGACTCAATTTCCACCCGCTTCAGCCCTTCAAAGCCCATCAGCTTCGACACCTTGGCGCGGACAATTTGGCCATCTTCGCGAATCAATGCCGCTTGTTGCCCCATGCGGATCGAACCATTGTGGATGCGGCCAATCACAATCCGTCCGACGTATTCGGAATAGTCCAGTGTGGTCACCTGCAATTGCAGCGGCTTTTCGGGATCACCGACCGGGGGCGGAACGTGGTGCAGGAAGGCATCGAACAGCGGCTGCATATCCACCGACTCGTCTTCCAGCTTTTCTTTGGCAAAGCCACCCAGACCAGAGGCGAACAGGTAGGGGAAGTCGCACTGGTCATCGTCTGCACCCAATTCCAGAAACAGATCCAGCACCTTGTCGATCGCGCCGTGGGGATCGGCCTGGGGACGGTCGATCTTGTTAACCAGAACAATTGGCCGCAACCCCTTTTCCAGTGCCTTCTTCAGCACAAAGCGAGTTTGGGGCATGGGACCTTCGTTGGCATCCACAATTAGCAGACAACCGTCTACCATGCCCAGCACCCGCTCCACTTCACCACCGAAGTCAGCGTGGCCGGGGGTATCAACAATATTAATTAAGGTGTCTTTGTAGCGAACAGCGGTATTTTTGGCGAGGATGGTGATGCCCCGCTCCCGTTCCAAGGTGTTGGAGTCCATCACACAATCTGGCACCACTTCCCCTTCGCGGAACGCGCCAGCTTGTTTCAACAGGGCATCGACCAGGGTTGTTTTCCCGTGGTCAACGTGGGCAATGATGGCAACGTTGCGAATCGGCAGAGTCATAAAGTCAGGAGCCAGAAGATAAGAGAAAAGTGAACTGTAGATGGCCTAGATTCATGCATTAACCCATCAATAACCAATCTGGGGATTAATCGATTTATCTATCGTTGATCCGTCTTTTATCGTTTATCCATCTATTGGTTAACCCAATATTTTGAGTGAAACTATATTGAGTAAACAAATATAAGGATAAAGCAGCTATCAGAAAGGGGACTAGACCATGAATTCTGTAATGAATCCTTAATAATTGTAACTTAAGCGTAGAGGGACAAACGGGAGATTTGAGAATTTTGCTTGGTTTTGCCCAGAGCCATAGGGATACTCTGCCCCGCCCAGCCTAAATTGGCACCAATCCGCGATCGCCCCTAGATCTGTCCTTATAGTTTACAAAGTCCATCGGGAGATGATGTTAGCAAAGCTTAACGCTGTACCTGTTTTTCCTGGTGGGATGTGACCAGTTCCCTCACGCCTGCGCGTCAGTTGCTGGCTGACCTTATCGCCATGCCGGTAGTCCTGACGGTTTGATGAAGCTCCATTTGTTGCCGAGTTTGACGCGGGCTAAGCCGTCGGAGAAGGGGGCAGCGTCTTCAAATTGGGCGGGGATGATGAGTTGTCCGGTTTTGTCGATGTAGCCGTAGCGGCGACCCACTTGCACAGCGGCGCGACCTTCGCGAAAGTCTTGGCCGAAGCTGAATTGGGGGGCGATCGCCCATTGACCTTGCGGGTTGATGTAGCCCCATTGGCCATTTTTTTGTGCTAACGCCAACCCTTCAGAGAAGTCGGTAGCCCAGTCCAGGCTGGGGGGAATTTGGTAGCGGCCTGTGCGATCGATGAAGCCCCACTTGTTGCCCATGCGGATCCGCGCCAAGCCCTGGGAGAATTTGAACGCGCCATCGTATTGGGGCGGGATGGTGACCTGTCCGGTGCGATCGATATAGCCCCATTGACGGTTTTGGCCTCGAATCACGGCCATGCCATCGGAGAAGTCCCAAGCGTCGAGGAATTGGGGCGGAATCACCACTTTGCCCTCGCGGTTGATGTAGCCGTGTTGCCCGTTTTGCTTCACTAGGGCTAAGCCGTCTTGGAAGGATCCCGCTAGTTCAAACTGAGGCGGCGCGAGGTAGGTGCCTGTGGGCAGGATGTAGCCGTAGCGATCGCCCAATTTCACCACTGCCCGCCCATGGGAAAAGGAACTGGCGCGATCGAACTGGAACGGGAT
>CAZJZR010000809.1:0-2254 GCA_964550475.1 uncultured bacterium | reverse complement strand
TAAAGACTTTTGCTTGAGTTAAACCTAGTTGTACTGGAGTGTTGATCGTGAATTCACTGTTTACCAAGTTGAGAGATTTTGTGGGTTTGAACGAGCCAGTTGGTTACGATTATGACTATGAAGAGGGTGATAGCGAAGAATATCAAAACCTCTACCAAGAAGAAAATGCTGCCGCGATGGAAGAAGAAAATCGCAATCGTCGTCGGCTGCGCGAACGTGTTGGTATTACCCCTAGTCCAGTTGCTAACCTAGGTACCCCCATGAATAACGTGATCGGAATGCCGGGAGCCGCCAATGGAGTCTCGGAAGTCGTGGTGATGGAACCGCATTCGTTTGAAGAGATGCCCCAAGCAATTCAAGCTCTGCGGGAACGCAAATCCGTTGTGCTGAATCTCACCATGATGGATCCCGACCAAGCGCAGCGGGCAGTGGATTTTGTAGCTGGTGGCACCTACGCGATCGATGGTCACCAAGAACGGATCGGTGAAAGCATTTTCCTGTTCACCCCCAGTTGTGTACAAGTCAGCACCCAGTCTGGTGTGCTGCATGAAGTACCCCAACCTCAAGTGCGGATTCCTCGCCCAGCCGCACCTGCACCCGCCCCAACCTGGACTGGTGCTGAACCCGTTCGGATGGTTCAATAACGAGATTGATCATTGATTAATCTCAAGGGTAGCCATGCGTGGCTACCCTTGTTTTTTATTTTTTGTATGTTGATTCTTGTATGTTGAGGCAATCTGCAACCGAAAATGCAGCCCTCATCCAGCAAAATCACCAATTAATTACATCATCAATTAACGGTGTTGCTGAATAGCAGGATGAATTGAAACTTTGTTTCAATTCATCCAACTCTTAGCTCATCCCTAAATTCAGCAACGCCCATCGATTAATTACTCTACTTGGGGCTATTTTCGCCGCTCTTTTGTTCACGTTCGATCGCGTCATTCGTGCGCTTATAAGGGTTGGTTTTCGGTCGCCAACCCGGGAACGAACCCGTCATCGCTTGGTTGATGGCAGTCCGGGCTTGGGTGCTGAATTTACCAATAGGTTGGGGGAGGATGCGATCGCCGATGGCAATGTACAACAAGCTGAGCAACAGCAACAGCGGCACGTTGACATGGAAATTAAACTTGAACTTTTTCGTTTTAGTTATATGAGTCTTGGTCATACCGCTAACCCCTGATCCTAAATGTCTCAATCAGCCTAAACACTCTATAGCATCTTTTATCTCTACAGGGGACAGTGAAACTGTGCCGGATCTTGGTTGGATAATTGCTCGGAAACCAATTGATTTTATTTTGCAGCAGCAAGATTCACAGTCGGAACTGTTAGGGTTAATGGACTAGGGTTAATCGACAATAGCCGCTTATCGTGGTGTAGATGTCGCACCCCACTTAACCTCTCTCCCGGTGTGGGTTTACATTAACCATCTGTACCGCACAAATATGAAGACTGCTATATAACGTTATACTGAAGTCCAGAGTTGGCGAGGCAATTTCATGGGGATTTGGCAACGGTGGTGGCAAACCATTATGTTGATGAGCGAGTATGATCCACCGCAGTTCGCAGAGCTATTAATGCTCATGTTGGCAATGACGTTTATGTTGATATCCAGCGTGCGCCCTGAGTGGCCGTACTGGGTGTTAGGACTGAGTTTTATTGTTGGTTCATCCACTTCAATTCTAATCCGTGAGTCCATGGTCACAGCCACCCGTCCCCGTCCTACCCAAATTTTTGCCGGACTATTGCTGGTGGCCAGTGGGTTGGGCTTTACCGAATTATTGCGCTATGTGCATTGATCTCGATGATTCACATCAATTGATACTTATTATACCTACAGCACCGTTTGGTCACTGCCTAGGTTGATTCAGGTTTGCTTGCCGAATCTACCAGGGGTTGGGGAACCCAACCCCTACAATTGCAGCATCGATCCCGGTTGTAGGGGCGCGGTTGCCGCGCCCTTGATCTGACATCTGGGGCGTTCCGACAAATTCATAAATAGACCTTTTGCACATTAGGTTCTACGCCGCCAATCCTCGCCCACCCTCCGGGAAGCGGGCTACATCTCCCTTTCTTGTATACCCGAAAGGCTTTAAGCCCTTCGGGCATACAAGAAAAGGGGGAAGGCGAGGATCTTGGCCACCCAACAATTGACTTTCATGCGATGTGCAAGAGGTCTAACTATCGCCGTCATAGGTATAGGGACACGGCATTGCCCATTAGTGTCAAGTTAAGGTTTCAGCCCAGATGTCAA
>CAZJZR010000808.1:0-2256 GCA_964550475.1 uncultured bacterium | reverse complement strand
GGCGCGTGGTGCCGCAATATTGACAGCTATGGTTATCTCGTCGTAACACCTCGCGACGGTTCACAGGTGGGACTTTCCATAACCGTTCCACTTGGCCATGCAGCAAGCGGATTTGTTCTGGCACTAACAGATTTAGGTTGGGCGATCGCACCAGCCATCCGGTTTCGGTGGCAGGTAACAGCGGTTCTGCTTGGCAGGTGACGAGCAGGGTAATCGCCCGTTTGATGTTGATCCGATTCATCGGCAAGTAGTTTTTGGAAAACACCACAACGGTTTGCCGCAATAAATCCGGTGGGTTAGTTAATCGTTGCGGCGATGGGTTAAGTGGCTCTAACGGCTGCATCGTCATCTGCCGACCTCCTGGTTGGATTGAAACTAATGTACTAAGTGATCGCTGGAGATGATGGGTCAAGTATGCCTGTGGATGATGGGTGCCGCGAAACAGCTACATAGCAAAAACCCCCGCTTCTGGCACCAGAAGCGGGGGTTGGGAGAGACGGATCTCGTCCACTGAGGGGATATGGCTAAATCGGTGCCATACCTCCCGCTTCTGCTAAGTTGATTGGGAATGGTTTTTGGGTAATGGGATAGCCAAAATTGCGGCGATCGCGGCCTACAAACTCATCCACAAAGGCATTACCCCGTTCAAGCTGTTGCTGGGCAACATCAGTAGCCACGCGGAGACTGGCTGAAACAACCACGTCTAAGAGCATCTGGATTACACCAGCCCAGCCCAGCAGAACACTGCTGAGTTGATCGGCAAGGCGATCGCTAAGGCCAGCGGCGGGACTAATGGACAGGTGGAATCTGAGGTTGCCCAATACCCCATTGGCCGATCGATGGGCATCGTGCAGGCTGGCAACAGGGATGCCAAAGCCGTTGCCCCCAACGCCACTAAATCCACCGGCGACTGCACCTGTGCTAGTTGCCATATCCACGCCAACGCCAACCAAATTCCTTGCGGAATTTAGCGCGTGGATGAGGGATATGGACAAACGGCGTTTCACGATGAAGCCTCCAAATGGATGAGTTGGGAATATTTAAGAACTGATCTGAGCGATCGCAGATCAGCGCGATCAGACGTGAGATAGACGGCCAGAGTTAGTACCCTGAAGTGAGCAGTCCGAGAGATTTAGAACTGCCTCAGGCCAAGGGTTTGAGTAAATAACTTGATGATAGCTTGATGTGAATAAGGGACTGGAATTCAGGAATTTTACAGGATGACTTAAAAATCAATTTCCAATATACTACACTCGTATTACGGCAATGTCCAGTTCTGATTGCACGAATTTCGTAACCATTCACATTCCCTTATGGAACAATGTTGCGGGCTACGCCCGCTTGTTTCTTCCCTGACGAGGAGGAAACGGTTACCAAATTGCAATTAATTGCCAGTCGGTTCATTAGACCTCTTGCACATTGCATGAAAGTCGATTGTTGGGTTGCCAGGATCTCTGCCCTCACCCTAAATCCCTCTCCCAAATCTGGGAGAGGGACTTTGAATCCGGCTCCCCTTCTCCCAATTTGGGAGAAGGGGTTGGGGGATGAGGGCAAGGATTGGCGGTGTAGAACCTAATTTGCAGTCGGTTAATTCTCAGTCAGTTAATTTTCAGTCACGTGTTGAATTAGGAGTAATGTATGCAAACCCTCACCCGCACCTCCACCACAGAAATGGAAGTTACCAGCATTCGGTTTGAGCGGGAACTGAAAGACAAACTGAAGGAACTGGCCGGAAATCAAGGCTATCAGGCATTGATTCGCGATATTTTATGGGACTACGTGCAGCAAAATAGCGGCCAGTATCAACCACAGATCCAGCGGGATGAGATTCGGGCTACGATGTCGGCGATCGCCCGTCAGGAAGAGCGGTGTGGTCTGACGGGTCGCCCGATTCACGTGGAAGAACCGATGTTGCTCGGTCTCACCACAGCGGGAACCTTGATTCCGTTGCGCGTTGATAGTTTGGTCTAACATTGGCGACTGGTGATGCCCCCTGCCGCGAGCAAATTGATCGATTGCAGATGATGAATTGCAATTAATTGCCATCAATTGCAAGCAATTGCAGAAATTTGTTGGTTATCCGCCTCACCGAGGGGTCACTAGTGCATAAGATAGAAGCCATGGAGCCTCTAAGCAGCCATCCTTACAGCCACACTTAACATATCGCGTTGTTTTGTTTCAGTTTATGCAGCCTATCCCCCTACCGTCCCATATTCACTACGAACTGCTACTACAACTTCTCGAACAACAAACGAT
>CAZJZR010000807.1:0-2259 GCA_964550475.1 uncultured bacterium | reverse complement strand
GTTCGCCCCTACCGTGTTGTCTCTAGTGGAGCGGCACAGCTAGTTTTTCCGGTAAATGCCTCAGGACTTTCCCCCAAAACCAAAAGTTGACAGCCCACGGGTGGGCTGCCAACTTTTATGTTGCTCGCAGATGTGAATGCTTCCTTGCCTCGATCTTAGCCATCGCGCAGGATCGCTGGAGGGGCAGGTTTAGCCGATCAGCCATCGGTCAGAACCGTTGCGTTAACAACAAAACCTGCCCTTCCACTTCGCGGGACTCAACCGGAAGGGACTAGCGATGTGTCAGAGTTAGAGGCATCCCCCCACAAACCCCTCACAGATCGCCCACACCACCGCCAGCGGCCATCCCAACGTGACCTATGCCTCTGGGGTAATTTTGCCGCGAAACACCAAATAGTTATAGATGTTGTAGGACAGCAAAATTGGGATCAAAAAGCCGATGAAGGTGAGCATGAACACCAGCGAACTGGGGGATGCGGCGGCTTGGTAAATGGTGATGCTGGGGGGAATGATGTTGGGGAAAATCACAAAACCCAGCCCAATAAACGACACCGCAAACAGCAGAAATGTCCAAATCAGCGGGAAGTTTTCTTCCCGGCGTTTGAGGCTCCGCAGCAGCAACCCGACCAGCACCAACGCCAGAATGGGAATTAACCCAAAGATATAGACCATCGGTGCGGTGAACAGTTGCACCCGCGCCTGCTCCGAGAAGATGGGGGTGGTCACGGTGATGAAAATTGCCCCAGCCAGGGTTGTCCAGGTGGCAATGGTGGCGGTTTTATAGTGGGTGTTCTGCAAATCTCCGGTGGTCTTGAGGATCAAATAGGTGGAGCCGATCAGCACATAGCCTTGGATCAGGGTGAGGGCGACGACCAGCGATCGCCAGGTCAGCCAATCCCAAATCCCCCCGGTAAAGTGTCCAGCGGCATCCACCTGAATCCCCTCAAACACGCTGCCCAAAGCAAATCCTTGTCCCAGTGCAGCCAGGAAACTGCCCGCACCAAAGGTGATGTTCCAAATCAGCTTGTTGTCAGCATTTTCCCGAAATTCAAACGACACCGCCCGCAGGATTAACCCCACCACCATGATCACCGCTGGCAAGTACAGGGCATTCAAAATCGTGGCGTAGGCGAGGGGAAAGGCTCCGAACAGGGAACCTCCCATCAAAATCAGCCACGTTTCGTTCGCATCCCAGACATTACCCAAACTGGTCATCAGGATGCTGCGGCGTTCTTCACTCGACGAGGTGAGCGAGAGGATGCCCACCCCCAAATCAAATCCATCCAGCAGGATGTACAAGAACAGAAACAGCCCCAAAATGAAAAACCAGACTTGGGGTAGAAACTGTTGCAATGGCTGTAACGGTTCCATTGGTTGCATATCCACCTCCTACTGTTGCGCTTCGGCGGGACGGCGATCGGGTTCGTGCTGGGCGGGGCTAATGCCCAAGCCCGATCCGCCCAGGACTTTGGGTACCGGCAGTTCCAAGTTGGGGCCTTTTTGGATAATCCGACTGCCAAAGTAGAGGGCGCAGACCAGGAAGATCAGGTACATGGTGGTGAGTCCGGTGAGGGAGAACAGGACTTCCCCCGCAGGCAAATGGGAGGCGGAATCGACCGTCCGTAGTTCACCGTAGACGATCCAGGGTTGGCGACCGACGCAGCGGACAATCCAGCCCGTTTCCACCGCCAGATAACCCAGGGGGGCGGCAAACACCCAGGCGCGCATCAGCCACTTCTGTTTGGCGATCGCCTCCGCTGACAAAGCACCCCGCAACCATTGCACCACACTGATCGTCATCAGGGCGGCAAAGAACATGCCGATCGTCACCATGATCCGGAAGGAGTAGTAAATTAAGCCGACCATGTGGGGGCGGTTGGCGGGTGCCCATTCCTTCAAGCCTTTAATCGGTTGATCCAGGGCGGGCTTCAGTTCCAGCAAGTAACTCAGCACACCGGGCAGTTTCACTTCCCAATCATTGCGTTCGGCTTTGTCGTTGGGTAAGGCCAACACGCTCCACGCCGCTGGTTGCTGGGCAGGAACCGTCTCCCACTGGGCTTCCATGGCGGCTAATTTAGCGGGTTGATAGTGGTAAACCTGTTCCGCACTCAAGTGACCAATAAAGACTTGCAGGGGGGCGATCGCGATCGCCACCGCCAACACCACCTTCAGCGACTTGGCAAAGAAGTCGGGATGGCGTTGCTTGAGGATAAACCAAGCACTGATGCCACCGATGACAAACAGCGAAGTCTCCAAGGT
>CAZJZR010000806.1:0-2259 GCA_964550475.1 uncultured bacterium | reverse complement strand
GCCACACTTTCGAGGGCGATCGCGTCCGGGTTCAAGTCCCCCGTATTGGCCACATGCGGCCCCGCACACAGATCCCACCACTGATCCCCTAGGTGATAAATGGTGATCGGCTCTTGCAACCCTTCCAGAATTTCCAGTTTGTAAGGTTCCTTAATCGCCTCAATCCGCTGCTGGGCTTCTTCCCGTGACACCTCTTCCCGGATCACAGGCAATCGCCGCTTGATAATCTTCACCATCTCTTTCTTAATGGCCTTTAGATCCTTTTCCGTAAACGGCTCTGGATTGTCGAAGTCGTAATAAAAGCCATTTTCAATCCAAGGGCCAATGGTCACCTGCGCCTTGGGAAAAAGCTTCTGCACGGCCATCGCCATCACATGGGAGGTGGTGTGGCGAATCCGCTTCAAACTGTCTGATTCACTGGTGCGCGGGAGGTGGTTCATTGGGACAGAGGAAAGAGACTAGAAAGTAAAAATTACAGGATGTTTGAAAAGTCCTATCTCATGTAGCCTTGGCGACTAAAGTCCCGATTTTACGGACACTAGCGTAGCCATGCGTGAAAGGCTATAAACTGCCTACACAGGTCTAGTAAGCCGCGTTTTCTTGCATGCCCGTAGGCAGACTATCACCCTTTGAGTATGGTTACAGAGACCATGAGGAGGCTAAGCCCCGTTTAGGCACAGCCGACTCAAAGAGAAGCTGGGTTGAGTCTATAACCGCCAGACACTTTTCAAACATCCGCTCAGGATGGGACAAGTGTAACCGTTCACTCCCCCTTGGGGAGGAACCAGCGGACTACGCTCGCAACCCTTTTCCTACGGGGGGATGTGAACGGGTACAGACAAGTTAGCCTATATCAGTTGTAGCTCAATCAGTTGAGACTGAAGCAATTATGGTCAAGGCAACGCCATAAACCACGATTATCCAAATCTTATAAATAAACTGGTAAATAAACTGGCGTTGCTGAATTTAGGGACGAGTTAAGAGTTGGATGAATTGAAACTTCGTTTCAATTCATCCTGCTATTCAGCAGCAACAATAAACTCTGCCCTCTAAACACAATTGCGAATCGAGAGCAGAGTCATCACCATACATTTAAGGCACATTTAAGGCATGTATCGAAAAGGGTTATAGCACTTTTCTTTTCAGATATTTTCTTTTCAGATTGATGCTGTGCAGCCGATGAGCACAACCTCCTCCCTAGATACTGTTCATTACGCAAAAGTCGGGCAAACCTATATCCGACAACGATTCCAGTCTCCGGTTGCACCTAAACCAACTACGGTTTTTGGGGCGATTCAGAAGTCAATCAGGGGCAGAATTGATTTTTCTGTGCCTGAATCCCTAAAAAATCCTGGGTAACTGGGATCTTTAGGGGGGCTGGAACCGGAAAAATCGATTACTAGACCTTAGATTTATCAAGGGTTCCAGCGACTTTTGCGTAATGGATAGCCCTAGATAGAGGGCTGAGTGGTGTAGCTATAGCTGACACCACTGCAAACAGATCGGTCAGGGAGTTAATAAATCCCTAATACTCATGACAAAGCCATTACCCACGGCTTAGAAACCGCTTGATAATGGCTCGTAAAGGTTGAAGGCGTTACAGCTTCACTTCAATGTCAACCCCAGCAGGTAAGTCCAGCTTCATCAACGCATCGATGGTCTTAGACGAGGGTTGGTAAATATCGATAATGCGGCAGTGGGTGCGCGTCTCGAAATGCTCACGGGAATCTTTGTCTACGTGGGGCGATCGCAGCACACAATAAATCCGCCGCTTAGTGGGGAGAGGGATAGGACCGATTGCGGTGGCATTGGTGCGATTTGCCGTATCCACAATCTTTTCACAGGAGGTGTCGAGCAAACGCCGATCAAAGGCTTTGAGACGAATCCGAATCTTTTGCTGTTGCAGGGTGGCCATGGTTTTTGGGGTGTTCAGTTGTCAAGGTTCAGAAAAAAATAACCCGTTGGGCGTAGGGACACGGCATGGCCGCATCCCTACAGTCATCGATCTAAACAGTAGATCTGGATCGATCTACTTGACGATCTTGGAAACCACGCCAGAACCAACGGTGCGGCCACCCTCACGGATAGCGAAGCGCATTTGTTGCTCAATAGCGATGGGCTTGATCAGTTCCACGGTCATCTTGATCCGGTCACCGGGCATCACCATTTCCACGCTTTCGCCAGTGTCAGAAGTGTATGCCTTGATGGTTCCGGTTACGTCGGTAGTCCGCACATAGAACTGAGGACGGTAGCCAGCAA
>CAZJZR010000805.1:0-2273 GCA_964550475.1 uncultured bacterium | reverse complement strand
CCATTGAGGAAGCCTTGGAACAACTGGAAATGGTTGATCACGATTTCTATATGTTTCGCAATATAGAAACCGGAGAGATCAATGTGATTTACGAACGTAATCACGGTGGTTATGGCGTAATCCAACCGCGCAAGCCCAATGGGCAAGCCAATGGCAAGAATGGTAAAACTGCTGAGTATGCTGCTGTAGACAAGGCAACTGCCCCAAAAGGCTAGCAGACTGACATACGACTCGTTTTACCCACAGACTAAACTATTGCAAGCCGACAAGGGGCTAAATCCCTTTGTCGGCTTTTATGTCATTCAAGTCTGTGTTGAATTCAAGTTTGTGGGTAAGCGTGTGGTTATAAATCAAGGAACCATGACATTAACACCTGCAACAGGTATGGCGGATTCGCCTGATCAAGGCTAGTGGCTCTATTAGCTTTTGGTTTTAGGGTGAATTCCTGCGAAATTTACCCTAAAACCATCTGTGACGCTCCCCTAGGCCAAATGTTGAATTAATTGATCTTCCAGACGCAAAAATAGGGTTTCGGGTAACTCCCCTACCTGTTCAAAGCAAGTGGGTGGGGGTGGTTCGGGCTGGTATTGGATGAATTGAAACTGGTAGTCATCGCCCTGACCAATGCCCAAAATCAACACTTCTTTTTCAGGATTATGGGCTTCCACGACTGCCAGTGCGGTCTGTAAGCGGTTTTCTACTTGGGTGTTGAGGGTGGCGATCGCCGCCCTAGAACAGCAAATAAAATGGGGCGACGGTTGCAAATCCACGCCTAGCACCACTGCATTGTCCCCTTGTTCCTGCCAGAGTCCCCACGCTAAGGCCGCTAACTCTTGCTGATTGAACCGGACAAATTCATTCAGACGATATCGCCAATCCGTGATATCGGGAATGGCAAATGTAGGTGTGATTTCCAATTCATCATCCATATCAAGCAATCATCCATCCATCATCCATAGTGGCCACTGACTGGGAGCGATCGTGAAGATGATGTTCAAGCGATAACAACCCCCGCTAAGATTGAAGAGATGTTAAGAATAAACACCTATTCTTCCATCCAGTTCATTTTTATTATTCCATCTTGCCGTAACCGCACTCTCTTGATCTGGCAAACCGTGCGTGCGATCGCCGGATTCAAGGACGCGGATTATCGCCATACCCTCTCTATTCCCCAGTTTGGTCAATCAAACCGATGACTGCCACCCTTGATGCCACGTCCGTTTTAGACGTTCTTCGTCCCGTCCAAGACCCCGAACTCCGTAAGAGTTTGGTGGAATTAAACATGATCCGTAACGTCAAGATTGATGCCGGACGGGTTAGTTTCACCTTAGTCTTGACCACACCCGCTTGCCCCCTACGGGAATTCATTGTCGAAGATTGCCAGAGAGCGGTAAAAACCTTGCCAGGAGTGGAGCAGGTGGATGTGGAAGTCACTGCCGAAACGCCCCAGCAGAAAGCCCTGCCCAATCGCCAAGGGATCGATGGCGTAAAAAATATTTTGGCGATTTCCAGCGGTAAAGGGGGTGTGGGCAAGAGCACAGTAGCGGTGAACATCGCCGTGGCCTTAGCCCAAGCGGGTGCCAAGGTCGGCATGATCGACGCAGACATCTATGGCCCCAACGTACCGACCATGTTGGGCTTGGAAGATACCCAAGTGATGGTGCGCCAAGGTGCCCAAGGTGAAGTACTGGAACCTGCCTTTAACCATGGCGTGAAGATGGTGTCCATGGGCTTTTTGATCGATAAGGATCAGCCCGTAATTTGGCGCGGCCCCATGTTGAATGGGGTGATCCGGCAATTCCTCTACCAAGTGGAATGGGGCGATTTAGATTACTTAATTGTGGACATGCCACCGGGGACTGGGGATGCTCAGTTGACCCTAGCTCAGGCGGTGCCCATGGCCGGGGCGGTGATTGTCACCACGCCACAAAATGTCGCATTGTTGGACTCGCGCAAAGGCTTGAAGATGTTCCAGCAGTTGGGCGTGCCTGTGCTGGGGATGGTGGAAAATATGAGTTATTTCATTCCACCGGATCAACCCGATCGCCAATACGACATTTTCGGTTCCGGAGGCGGCGAGAAGACCGCGAAGGAACTAGAGGTGCCCTTGTTGGGCTGTGTGCCGTTGGAAATTCCCTTGCGCGAAGGGGGCGATCGCGGCATTCCCATCGTCATTTCTGACCCTGAATCTGCCTCGGCCAAAGCCTTGCGAGACATTGCCCAACAAGTAGCCGCCAGAGTTTCCGTCATGGCCTTGAGCGATTAAACCTGAA
>CAZJZR010000804.1:0-2280 GCA_964550475.1 uncultured bacterium | reverse complement strand
GCCTCGGTTCGGAACTGTTGTGGGAAGAATTTGCCAAAGGCTTGTACTACTGCTCTGGTGACATCGACAATCCCGCCGACTATCAGAAGTTGAAGGATTTCTTGGCGGAACTGGATGAAACCCGCAAAACACGCGGTAACCGGGTGTTTTACCTTTCCGTTGCCCCCAAATACTTTGCCGAAGCGATTAAGCAACTGGGTAACGGCGGTATGGTCAGCGATCCCCGTAAGCAACGGTTGGTGATCGAAAAGCCCTTTGGTCGCGACATCGGTTCCGCCCAATCGCTCAACAAAGTGGTGCAAAAGGTCTGCGCTGAAGAGCAAATCTACCGGATTGACCACTATCTGGGCAAGGAAACCGTGCAGAACCTGATGGTGTTCCGGTTTGCCAACGCCATCTTCGAGCCGTTGTGGAATCGCCAATTTGTTGATCACGTCCAAATCACCGTGGCAGAAACCGTGGGACTAGAAGGACGAGCGGGGTATTACGAAACCTCCGGAGCCTTACGGGACATGGTGCAGAACCACTTGATGCAGTTGTTCTGCCTCACCGCCATGGAACCACCCAACGCCCTCGATGCCGACAGCATCCGCAACGAAAAGGTGAAGGTGTTGCGAGCCACCCACCTGGCTGATTTGAACGACCTGAATTTTTCCGCCACACGCGGGCAATACACCTCCGGTTGGATGAAGGGCAAACCCGTCCCCGCCTATCGTCAGGAGGAAGGCGCGGCACCAGACTCAATTACCCACACCTATGCGGCGTTGAAGCTGTATGTGGACAATTGGCGGTGGAAAGGGGTGCCCTTCTATATGCGAACTGGAAAGCGGATGCCCAAAAAAGTATCGGAAATCGCCATCCAGTTTAAGGAAGTGCCATTTTTGATGTTTCAGTCAGCGGCAAAGCAGGCCAATCCCAATGTGTTGGCTCTGCGGATTCAGCCCAATGAAGGCATCTCACTGCGATTTGAGGTGAAAACTCCCGGCAATTCCCTACGAACCCGTTCCGTAGACATGGATTTTCGTTACGACACGGCATTTGGCCAACCCAATACCGATGCCTACAGTCGCTTACTGGTGGATTGTATGTTGGGCGACCAAACCCTATTCACCCGTGGCGACGAAGTAGAAGCCTCTTGGCGACTGCTCACCCCCCTGCTGCAAGCCTGGGAAATCCCCGCCCCCCCGGAATCGATCCCGCTCTACGAAGCCGGAACCTGGGGGCCTGTGGAAGCCGAACTCCTGCTCAACCGCGATGGCCGCAACTGGCGCAGACTATGAAGCAATGGATGCGGATCCAGGCTAAATGATGTTTACGCCATCCACTATCCACTATCCACCATTCACTTGTACGGGCGAATGGCCATTCGCCCCTACCCCACTCCCCTACCCACCCACTCCCCATGATCACCCCACTCGTTGCGTTACAAAAACCCAAGGACATCTCCCTCGATGAAATTGAGGCGGAGTTGAGTGCCATTTGGCATAGTCAGAGTGTCAATGGCTCGGCGGGAGCCATGCGGGCTTCGACGTTTAACATGGTGGTGTATGAGCCGGAAGAGTTTCAGCAATTGCTGGCGATTCTGGGTTTTTACGATGGGGAAATTGATGGAATTTATGTCGGTCAGACTAAGGCTGCGGTGGAAGCGGCTCAAGCCAAGTATGGATTACGAATTACAGGGCAAATTGATCCCCCCACCTTGGCGCGGTTACGGGAAGAGGCGCAAAAGCTACCCCTAGAGCGACAAGCCTATAGCAATCCGGATATTCGGGGCACGAGTGTGAGTGAGGCGATCGCCGCCCAAAATCCCTGCCGCGTCATTACCCTCTGTCCCACCCTAGGGAGCGATACGGGGGTAACGGCTCAAGTGTCCGCCTACTGCCCGGTGCATAAGACGGGTGGCAATTTAATCTGCTGCGAATACATCACCCTGCGGGGCACCAAAGCCGCCTTGAATCGGGTGGGGGATTTGGTGTCCTCGTTGATGATCCCCGACTTACCCCGGTTCGTCTGGTGGAAAGCTACGCCGAATCCAGAGCAGGACTTGTTCAAACGGATGGCGGAGTGCTGCAACTGCATCGTCATGGACTCCTCCTACTTTGGCGACTCCGAAGGGGAATTCCTCAAAATCCAAGAGTTAATCGAATCCGGCACCTACGTGGCGGATTTGAACTGGCACCGCCTCGCCCCCTGGCAAGAGCTAACTGCCGCCACCTTCGATCCCCCCGAACGGCGGATTGCCTTGGGTGAAATTGACCAGATTGCGATCGACTATGAAAA
>CAZJZR010000803.1:0-2286 GCA_964550475.1 uncultured bacterium | reverse complement strand
TCTACCCTTGCCCAAACCCTGCCCTTTTTAGGTACGGAAGTTGCTACCGACTACGACACCGCTAAAGTGGTGATCCTGCCCATCCCCTACGAGGCCACAACCACCTATCGGCGCGGCTGTGAGCATGGCCCCGATGCCATTCTGGATGCGTCCCAACAGGTGGAGTTTTACGACGAAGAACTGGATTGGGAAGTTTGTTACGACATTGGTATTCACACCGCTGACCCGATCGCCGACACCTGCACCTTGCCTAAAGTTACCGATGTGGAAATGTTGCGCGTAACTCAGGAGGCAATCTATCAACTGGTGCAGGATAATAAATTTGTGGTGGCCTTGGGTGGGGAGCATAGCATTACCGCTGGCGTGGTCAACGGTTACCGCCAAGCCTATCCCGATGAATCCTTTACGGTGGTGCAAATTGATGCCCATGGGGACTTGCGCCACGAATACGAAGGTTCCATCCACAACCATGCCTGTGTGATGCGGCGAGTGGTGGATATGGGATTGCCAACGGTGCAAATCGGCATTCGTGCTATTTGTAAAGAAGAGGCCGATCTAATTAAGGAGAAACAGTTGGCGGTGTTCCGGGCGCGGGAGATTGCCGCCCAACCAGACTGGATCGAACGGGCGATCGCCGCCATCCCCACCGATAAGGTCTTCCTGACGATTGATTTGGATGGCATCGACCCCACCCTCATTCCGGGTGTTGGGACTCCGGAACCGGGCGGCTTGAACTGGTACAGTTTAACAACCTTCTTACGGCGGGTTTTCGCGACCCATACGGTGATTGGAGCCGATGTGATGGAACTGGCTCCGGTGAGTGAATCTGTTGTTTCTGAGTTCACTGCGGCTAAACTGGTTTACAAACTCATAGGGTATCGTTTTCTATGACGCAGACAGGCAATCTGATTGGTAAATATGCCCCCGACTTTGAGTTACCGGGTGTTGATGGCAATGTGCATCACCTCACTCGCTATCTGCAAGAGTATCGGGCTGTATGCGTGATTTTCATGTGTAATCACTGTCCCTACGTCAAACTCTATTTAGAACGGCTGAAGCAAATCCAAGCGGATTTTGAAGCCCAAGGGTGTACGTTAATCGGCATTAATGCAAACGATGCCAGCAAGTTCCCCGAAGATAGTTTTGACAATATGAAGCTGTTTGCCGAAGAACGGCAACTCAACTTCCCCTACCTCTGGGATGCCACCCAAGATGTGGCCCGCTGTTTCCGTGCCAGCCGTACCCCGGAAGCCTTCTTGATCGACAGCACAGGTGTGTTGCGCTACATCGGCGCGGTGGATGATAACGCCAACGATCCAGGGGCGGTACAAACGGCCTATCTGCGGGAAGCCATGACCCAATTGCTGAATGGGGAAGCGGTGACCCATGCGGCGTTTGAGGCGATCGGCTGTTCGGTCAAATGGCGGGATTGACGGCTAGAATCTAAGATTGACGACGGTTCTACCATTGCTAATGACCAAAAAAATTATCTTTTTCGGGACTCCCCAGTTTGCCGTGCCGACGTTGCAGCGGTTGTTGCACAGCGATCGCCTCCAAGTTGTTGGAGTGGTCACCCAACCGGATAAACGGCGAGGGCGGGGCAATCAACTGATTCCGTCCCCGGTTAAGGTCGTGGCGATGGAACAGGGCTTACCCGTGTTTCAACCCCAACGGATTAAGAAAGAACCGGAGGTGTTGGAGCAATTGCGATCGCTGCACGCCGATTATTTCGTCGTCGTCGCCTATGGGCAAATCCTCTCTCAGGAGATTTTGGACATGCCCCGCTTAGGCTGCATCAATGTCCACGGCTCCATCTTGCCGGAGTATCGCGGAGCCGCGCCGATTCAGTGGTGCCTGTACCACGGCAAAACCGAAACGGGCATTACCACCATGCTGATGGATGCAGGCATGGACACCGGAGCCATGTTGTTAAAGGCGACGGTACCAATTGGCCTGTTGGACGATGCCCACAGCCTTGGCACCCAGTTGGCAGAGGTTGGGGCAGAGTTGTTAGTGGAAACGATTCAGCAATGGCTGACGGTGGGCATCATCCCCACTCCCCAAAACCACGACCAAGCCACCTACGCCCCCCTAATTCGCAAAACCGACTACGGCTTAGATTGGAGCCGCTCCGCCTGGGACTTGCATAACCAAGTCCGAGGCTTCACCCCTGACTGCTCCGCCCAGTTCCGCGACCAACCCCTGAAGATTTTGGCAACCGCTCCCCTGGGTGCGGCCTATTGGTCTGCCCTACCGCCAGAGTTGACCGCGATCGCCCAGCAGTGG
>CAZJZR010000802.1:0-2291 GCA_964550475.1 uncultured bacterium | reverse complement strand
CTGGATCGGTGAGCAACCGTTTAGAGATATAAGGATAGGCTTTACTCAACACCTTGAAGTTAGGATCCACCCCGATCGCAATCCCCTCCAACGTCACCAACGACCGGATAATCAGGGCGTAATAGGCAGGCACCCGGAAGGGATACTCGTACATCAAATCCGAAAGCTGGTCGGTGATGCTCTTAAAGTTCAATTCCGCCACACTCGCGCCCAAGGCATTGCCAAACACCTCGGCAAAGGCGGGAATAATCGGGGTTAAATCCGTCTCTGGCGTGAGGAATTCCAATTTGACGTAATCCTTCGCCAAGCCCTCAAAATCGCGGTTGACCAAATGCACCACCGCCTCAATCAGGCCATAGCGTTGGTAGGGCTTCACCTCGCTCATCATGCCAAAGTCCAGATAGGCCAATTTGCCCTCTGGCGTGGCCAACAGATTGCCGGGATGCGGATCGGCATGGAAGAAGCCATGCTCCAGCAATTGCCGCAGCGAACACTGTACCCCTACTTCTACGAGATAGGTAACATCCAACCCCTGCCGACTCATTTCTTCCAGCTTGGTCAGCTTGGTGCCCGTGATCCACTCAATCGTCAGCACCCGCCGCCCGGTGTACTGCCAGTAAATCCGGGGCACGTAAATGTCGCGTAAATGGCCATAGAGTTCGGCAAACCGTTCAGCGTTGCGTCCCTCTTGGGTGTAGTCCATTTCCTCAAAAATCCGGTTGCCGAATTCGTCCATGATCCCCACCAGATCACTGCGAATCCGTTTAATCGATCGCATCGCCCAAGCGGCCAGATTCCGCAAAATGTAAATATCCAGGGCAATGCTTTCGGCCAAACCGGGACGCTGTACCTTCACGGCCACAGTTTCCCCGGTTTTCAACTTTGCCTTATACACCTGCCCTAGAGAGGCCGCCGCCACGGGTTCTGGGGAAAATTCCGCATAGAGATTGTCCGGCGAATCACCCAATTCTTCCTGAATGAATTGGTAGGCAAGGGCATTGGGGAAGGGCGGCAATTGGTCTTGTAACCGCGCCAATTCCTCCATGTAGCGGGCGGGCATCAGGTCAGGCCGGGTGGAGAGAGCCTGTCCGACTTTGATAAAGGCTGGCCCCAGTTTGGTCAACAGTTCCCGCAGTTGGATGGCACGTTTGGCTTCGTTGCGCTCGACTCCACCTGTGGTCTTGTCCCACCACAACCCCAAGGCAAATTGGACAAACAACCAAATGACGCTGAGCGATCGCCACCAAACGGTTACCGGACGCTGGTTGTAGTAAGCCGCGATCGCCTCCGGGTCATAGCGCACCGCCACATCCCCGTTACCACCGGCTCCGTTGAATGCCACAGGTTCGGGGTCGCTGGAACCGGCATAACGACCATTACCCACCGCACCCGGAGCAGGATCACTGGGAATCACTTCATGCTCCACCGTCAGTGTGGTGGCAGTGGGCGGTACAACGGTGGGACTGACGGAGGTTGAATAGGGCATTGGGTTGCGGGGTGAAGTCGGCGAGGATGGATGGGCATACCGATTGGGGGAGCTATCAGGCTGGAACTCCCGCTCTAGGGTTGGAGACGGAGAGGGAACTGACCGCATCGCTAAACCGTTGAAATCCAATAGTGAAATCTAAAAGGTGAAATCTAAGAGGTGAAATCTACAGGCATCAGCAATGTAAAGTATTGTAACAGCCGCATCCGGGGATGCCACCTCCGAAGATTTAACCTTTTCTTTAGGCTATGGCTCTAGTCTAACGGTATTTCTGCCTTGGAATCACAGGCGACAGGGGTAACGCAGGCTGATCCGGCAATGTTAAGAAATCAGCAAATTTATCCGCCCAACCCATCTGTTACGATCGCCGCATATCCCGATTGGGTGGTGCCATGGTTCAATCGAAGCCCCGTTTTCTCACCTTTGAGGACTATCTCGCCTACAGCGACGAGCATAAAACCCTGTGTGAACTATTTAATGGAGAGCTAGTTCCGGTGCCGCCAGAATCTGGATTTAACATTGGCATTGTGATGTATTTGGCTCTCCAGTTTGCCCAGTGGGTGGGACATTTGCGAGTCAGACCCCACGGCCTAGAGTTGGAGGTGCGGGGGGAACCGCGCAACCGCTACCCCGATTTAACCATTATTCGGCCAGAGCATATTCCATTACTGGCGCAGCGGAACACGATTCGATTGACCCTGCCGCCACCGCTGTTGGTAATTGAGGTGGTGAGTCCGGGGGAATTGCAATGGGAACGGGATTACGTCGCCAAACGGCTACAGTACGAAGCCATTGGCATTCCAGA
>CAZJZR010000801.1:0-2291 GCA_964550475.1 uncultured bacterium | reverse complement strand
AATTGGTAGAAAAGCCAAAGAAATTCCCCATAGTCTATGAATGGATCAACGTTTAGAGGGTGTTTTAAAAGCCCTATTTGATGTAGCCCTGGCGACTGAAGTCGCGGCTATACGGACAAAACCTGCCTACGCAGGTTATGGAAATCCTTGATTTTCTTCAGTCCGCGTAGGCGGACTTTGTTCACGTAGTCGCGGTTTTAACCGCCAGACACTTTTCAAACACCCTCTTACGCCAAAGGCGCATACCCGAAGGGTTATAGGGGGGCAGGGGGGATCGTGGATCTCTGACAATGCACAGACTGATCCACAAGGGTTGGGGCACCCAACCCCTACACAACCATCCTATGTGCGATCTGTAGGGGCGCGGTGCCCGCGTCCTTAATGGGTACTTGGGCAGTTACAGGGGGACTTTGAGGAAGGGAAACTTTTAGGCTCTGGCGTTGAATATGGCCTCTGCCGTTAATTGCAACTCTGGGAACGTGGGCGACGCGATCGCCCCCCTTACAACGTCACCCCTGGCCACGTTTCAATCGGTTGGGTGGACTTAACCACATGCATTCCGGCGGCGGCGAACCGTTGGAAAGCGGCATCGGCTTGGGGGGTGAAGTCCACCACTCCCGGCACCACCACAGGCGAAGTACAGTCATCCAGCAGATAGATTTTCTTGGCCAATTTGGGGTCTTGGGCTTGGATTTCCGTCAGCAAATCGGCGATCGTCCAGGCCACACAATGGCTCTTGGCCTGTCCCGCAATTACCACCGCATCAAACTCCAGCAATTTTTGGATAAACCGGGCATTCTTCTGAGCGATCGGGCGACCACTGGAATCGTCCAGCACTTCCGGACGCAGCACCGAATAGTTCTCGGTCAGAGGATTACCACCCTTGATTTCAAAGTTGGTTTGGCTGTGGCGTGCCAGATTGTGGACAAAGCAAGCTTCCTCCACCGCTGACACCAGCGCGTGACCGATGCCGCCCAGCATGGAGTGATACGGCCAAATGGTCAGGGGGTATTTGCCTTCATCGCTGAGTTGTTGGACATAGTGCAGGGCAAAGGATTGCAGAGCCATGTAGTTGCCTTTAGCCAGCGAGTAGGCGATCGCGGGATTCACCTTCCACTCACCCATTTGCACCTGCGCCAAACTAATCATCGTCATCGGGGCGGGATGATCACCGACATCATTCACCCAAAAGCTGCTGTGGAAGATTTGCATCGCCGTATGGGTGTCCATGGTGGGGGCGATTTCCGTAATCACGCCCAAATTGCGGTAGATGAATTCGCACAGGCGGATGTTGTCTTCCACCGCGCCCATGCCAGAACGCCCACCGACAAACAATTCAAAGTTGGGAATGCAGAAGGTGTTTTGGGCATCAATGATCATCAAACAAATGCGGGTTTTGTCCTTGGGAGCGGGGATCAGTTGGTGTTGTTTTGCCCAAGCTTTGGCCTGTACCGCCCGCTCTTGGTAGGGGACGCGCCACACCTCACCGACTCGTTGGCGATCGAAAAAGGTGGGGATGGGCAAGGATGTGATGGTGGGAGCGGTCATAGCATTTACCTCTTAAACAACGCTGAACGAATTCCTTTTGTGTTGCATCTACACTAAGTATAGGTGTCAATGCAACACTATGTCAAGAGCGATCGCCAAATTCATCGCTGCTGGTCTGTCAATATTATTTTTGAGTGTTTGAAGCTGCCAACAACAGTTCCAGTTAGCCTGACAATTGACCGAAAATCCCAGAAATCCGTGAGAATATCCCTTTTCTGGTTGAGTTTCCCAAGCGATCAGGGCGGATTGAGTCCGGATGATGCCATGCAATTTGCCGTGTAAAGCACGGTGAAAATTGGAGCCAGAGGGGAATTGCGGGCTAGTGCAGCGAAATCGAACACCCGTGCTCAATCGGGTAAGGCTCTCCAGGTTATTCCATCGTGTGCTGGATCAACCGCTGAATGATTTCAGTTGGAGAACGTTGGCTCAAAAATCTTTGAATCAGCTTAAATAATTGCGTCTTTTGTAACTAGTTATTCCCTATTTGGAGATTGAACAGTTACACTTTTCATATAGATGTGTTGTTGACTAAATTTCGTTGACTAAGTAGGGTCGCAGCTTGGATGAGGATATGCAAAAAAAGTTGATGTTAATGCTGTTAGCAGTCTGAATCAATCGCTTTTTTCAACATCTCTCCACTGTTTCTTGTCTATTCACTCGCTCATGTAAGAGTGAACCATTACAAAACAAAGTTTTAGTCTGGCAGGTGTGATCATGGAGACTTTGGCATTTGTCCACTCTGC
>CAZJZR010000800.1:0-2297 GCA_964550475.1 uncultured bacterium | reverse complement strand
CCTTGAAGAGTTCCCCCAGTTCTGATGTGGGAGCAGGTTTGATCGACACCGTTGCGACGCAATCTATCCGCCATTTGTTTACCCGTAGCGATGAAGTTACGGTACAAATCCGCTGCAATCCTCCTTCCAAGTTATTGCAAGGCAGTATCGACAGTTTCAAGATGCAGGGTCGCCGCCTGTTGATTCGCCGCGACTTCTGGGTGGAAGAAATGTCGTTTGAAACCGATGCCGTTTCGATTGACTTCAGTTCCGTCATGAGTGGCAAGTTGCGCTTACGCCAACCGACCCAGGCGATCGCTCAAGTTGTCCTCACCGAAGACGGCATCAACCAAGCCTTCAAGTCAGAATTAGTGACCCAACGGCTGCAAAACCTCACCGACCCCAGTCTCACCAGTTTGTCGGGCGATGAACCCGTTTCATTTAACGACGTGACCATCCAGTTACAGCCGAATAATCAGGTGGTGATTTCGGCTACCACCAGTCTGCCCAACTGTGGCGTAGTGCCAATTCGGATGACTGCCACCTTAGCGGTGGAGCGGCGGCGGCGGATTTTGTTTAACAATGCTGAATTTTCTGCCGACGGCGTACCAGAGGCGGTACAGTCCGTGTCGCGCCTATTGACCGAAGCGATGGCCAAGATTCTGAATGAAATGGTGGACTTGGATCGGTTTGATCTGGATGGGGTATTAATGCGGGTAAATCGGTTAGAAACCCAAGGTCAAAACCTGGTTTTTAGCGGCTATGCCCAAATCGATCGCTTCCCCGGTTCCTGACCCCGCATACCGATTGCATTCAGTGACTCAGCCTTGAATTGCTTGAACCCCAAGGGTTGGAGAATCCCATCCCTACCATTTCAGCATCATCCAGTCCCCTAGATGTAGATCGGACTACTGTTTCGCAGTTACCCATTACCGATTACCCCTTGCTAATTGACAAACTCCCCAATTTCTACAGACACTAGGTGAGGCGTAATCAGTGACTGGGATTTGTTCCGGGTGAACGATCGCGCCCACGGTAAATTACATGGCTGAATTGGCTGATAAACGCAGTGCTGGACATTAAGCAGATTCGGGACAATACACAGGTTGTGCAAGAGCGGCTGAACCAGCGGGGGGAGTATGATCTCCAGCCGATTTTGCAGCTTGATTACCAACAACGGGAACTGGAGAAGCAGCGATCGCACCTCCAGACTCGCAGCAACGAAATTGGCAAGCTGGTCGGCCAAAAGATGCGGCAGGGCAGCAGTCCCGATAGCGAGGAAATCCAGGCATTGCGGGAGGAAGGCAACCAACTGAAGGCGACCCTGAGCCAACTGGAGCCACAGGAGAAGGAACTCAAGGCGCAGATTGAAAGTTTGCTGCTGACCTTTCCCAATTTGCCCAGCGACAGTACCCCCGTTGGTGCCAGTGAGGAGGAAAATGTCGAGGTGCGCCGCTGGGGTGAGGAGTATCTGCCGACGCTGAAAACGGTGGTGCCCCATTGGGAAATTGGCGAAAAATTGGGGATTTTGAACTTTGAGCGATCGGCGAAGGTGGCACAAAGTCGGTTTGTCACGTTGATGGGGGCGGCGGCAGCGTTGGAACGCGCCCTGATCAACTTCATGCTGAAACGGCACACCCAAGCGGGGTATCTGGAAGTGATCCCGCCGTTTTTGATTAACTCGGCCTCGTTAACCGGGACGGGACAACTGCCCAAATTTGCCGAAGAAAGCTTTAAGTGTAGCCAGGATGACCTGTGGTTGGCTCCCACGGCAGAGGTGCCCGTCACCAACCTGTATCGGGATGAAATCATTGAGGCGCAACAGTTGCCGATTCTGCACTGTGCCTATACCCCCTGTTTCCGTCGGGAAGCGGGCAGCTACGGGCGCGACACACGCGGGCTAATCCGCCTGCACCAGTTCAACAAGGTGGAGTTGGTCAAATTTGTCCATCCCGACACTTCAGAACAGGAACACCAAGCCTTAGTGCAAGATGCCGAGGCGATTCTGCAAGCGTTGAAGTTGCCCTACCGAGTGCTGGAACTGTGTACAGGGGATTTGGGCTTCTCGGCGGCGCGGTGCTACGACTTAGAGGTGTGGTTGCCGTCCTCTGGCAAGTACCGGGAAATCTCCAGTTGCTCCAACTTCCGCGACTTCCAAGCCCGTCGCGCCAATATCCGATTTAAGGAAGCCAATAAAAAAGGTACCCAGTTTGTCCATACGTTAAATGGGTCAGGCTTGGCGATCGGGCGGACAATGGCGGCAATTTTGGAAAATTACCAACAGGCCGATGGCACGGTGCGGATTCCAGAGGTGCTGC
>CAZJZR010000799.1:0-2307 GCA_964550475.1 uncultured bacterium | reverse complement strand
AGTTCGTAATTTTCCGATCGCGACTTAATATCCAATTCGTTAAACGGTGGCTCGATGACCGTGCCTTCATTACGGCTGTAGTTAAAGCCCACCGTCCAATTGCGGGGATTAATCGGCACCAAGAAGCCAGCATTAAAACCAGAACTGCCATCACTGCGGTTCGCTCCGGCCAGCAGGCGTTCTCCAAAGCCGAGCAGGTTGTCGTAACTCGCGCTCACCTGCTGCCGCAACCGCCCCACACTGGGCGATCGCCCATTATCTACCGAAATCGAACCGTTGAGGGGACGGGCTTGCCGCACTTTCACATTCAAAATGCTGCCTCCCGTCGTCGTCCCAGGAGCCAATTCCGTCGCCACGGTGTCAATTAACGGGTCTTGCTCCAGCAACTTGACCGCATCGGCCAATTGGTCAATTTGCAACGGCAGTTTGATATTGGTGGCTAACCGTTGGCGGACATAATTGGGGGACAGCGGACGGGTCAGGGGAAACTTGGATGGCTCTACCTCGACCTTAATTTCCTCGATCTTGCCTTCTACGATCCGAATTTCTGGCAGATTACCGCGTAAGGCTTCCGCTGGTACATACGCACCAGAGCTGATAAAGCCTTTTTCGGTATAGAACTTGGTGATGGCTTCGCTGGCCTGCACCAATTCCGCTGGTGACAAACTACGGTTAATCAGGGACGGGTTACTTGCCGTGATACCAGAGGCAGCGGCGATCGCCTCTTGGGCAACCTGAGCCAGTTTCTGGGTCGAGAACCGCGTATTACCAACGATTCGCAACTGCCCCACATAAATCCGCTCTGGCTGTGGCCCACCTCCTGTTACCCCCGCAGGGAGAGCGGGAATGCTGCTGCTGGCGGTACTGCTGCCAGAACTAGGTTGGGTCAATCCGGACGCGCTGGTGGAGGGCACGAACATCCGAGGTGGCTCTAACAGCGAGGAGAGCACAGTGGTCGGTGCTGGAGCGCGACCGATGATCGTCGGGGGAGCTGGCGGTGGCGTTACACCAGCAGGTGTGCCTGTTCCGGTGCCTGTCCCCGGTGCGGGGGCTTGGGCGATCGCGGTCGGCGGTAAGGGTACCTTTAATCCCGTCAACGGTGCATCAACGGGTTGACTGAGTGGGGCACCCGGTTGCTCGACTTGACCAAAGCCGCTACTGCTCAACAAACTCGGTGCCGGAGGCGATTGGCGCAGTTGGGCTTGGCGGTTGGCGGTGTCGGGAGAGAGGCGCAACACCTGCGGCGGAGTCACGGGGGGACTGCCGGGTGTGATGACGTTAACCCGGTTCCGTAGCGGTTGGTTGGTGCCGCTGCTGGTCTCTGGCAGGGGTAGGAGGGTATCTTCCCGATCAATCAACAGCACCTGCCGCGCTACCAAAATCAGCCCAAAGCCAATTCCACCCGTTAAGGCGATGACTCCGAACGCTTTGAGGCGATCGCGTAAGGGCACCGCAGGCGGCATGGAACTGGACGGCGAGGCGGTTGTCGTTGGTGTGACGACGGGGGATGGGGGTCTTTCCGTTGTTCTGGTCATCGATCACTCCCAACACGACCTTAACGTAGGTGGGCAACGTAGGTGGGCTATGCCCACGACACCTGCAAAGGACATGAATCGCCCACAGGGTACAAATAGCCTATCCTATCCAGCTTAATCACTGCCGTTGATTGCAACTATTGACCTTGGTTAGGATTACTGAGGATGGCGACGGTTAGGCGGGGCGGTTACTTAATTCCAATCATGTGCATTGCGTCTTGTAGGGACACCTGCTCCTGATTCAATGCTTCCAACAAGGGTGGAAATAAATCCTGGACGTAAATGAATAGGGTCATGGTGTCCACCATCAACGGTTGGCTGAGGCTGGGCGATCGCAGTAACGGCAGGATGTAACGGCAATAAATCAAGCCTTCCTGTTCGTTCATGCCATAGCTGCCGACGGGGACTTGACCGTTGAGAGCTAGGATTAAGCGTTGTAGGTCGGTACGGACTTCTGAATTGACTTTGAACGGCAGGCGAAAGAAAAACTGGAGTAATAGCGTGTTGGGCAAATCGCTTTGGGAGACGGGGAAAAAGGTGAGGGTGAAGGAGCGATCGCGCTGTTGCTTGTCCGGGGAAATCGTTACTACTAAAACATCTTGGGCGATCGCAGCCGATTGGGGCACCAGGGTAGCCTTGAAGCCCATGTGGGTGACAATGGGCTGTAATTCATCTAACAAATGCCGATACAAATCTTGGGTCATGGTGCGATTAACCGTGTGGAACTCCCACGCTGCATTATCCCCGCCATTTTATCCGTTTACGCACCTCC
>CAZJZR010000798.1:0-2309 GCA_964550475.1 uncultured bacterium | reverse complement strand
CCTACGTGTCAGCGATCGCTGATGCCTGCCTGAACGGATTAATCCATGAGTCAACGTAATAATTCGGCTTTGCTCGTCTCGTTTTTGATTACCGTTGGTCTATGCGGTGGCGGGCTGTGGCTGTTGGGGCGCGTGGCACCCGGACTGCTCCCCAGCATTGGGGGCGGTAGCGGTGGCGGGCTGGTCAATGTGGCCACCGCCAAACAGTTGACCATTTTGGGCGACACCTTCAGCGGTTACAGCACCTTCCGCAGTGCCGCCTTTCAGGACGCGCTGAAGACAACCGGAATCACGATTAAGTATGAGGATGAATTTGATCAGGCGAAACGGGCTACACGGCTAAGCCAGGGACAGGCGGATCTGGTGGTGACGACGCTGGATCAATTTCTGAAGCAAAAGCCGGATGGCAAGATTGTCGGGTTGATTGACCGCACGGTGGGCGCGGATGCGGTGGTGCTGAATACCCGCAAGTATCCCCAGTTGCGATCGCTGCTCGACCTGACCCAACTGGTGCAGCGCAGCCAAGCCCAAGGCCAGCAGTTAAGCATTGCCTTTGCCGGAGATACCCCCAGTGAATACCTGGCTCTGGTGCTGGATACCAAGTTTGAAGCCTTTAAGTTAGCCAACTTTAACCAGGTGCGGGTGGGGGATGCCTCGGAAGCGTGGAAGCTGCTGCAAGACCCCAACCAAAATCTGCCCATTGCCATTGTTTGGGAACCGTTCGTTACCCAAGCTCGCCAAAAAGGCTACACTGTGGTGCTGTCTAGTCAGGACGCACCGACGGCGATCGTCGATGTGATTGTCGCCTCCAATCGACTGATCCAAACCCGTCCCCAGGTATTGACCGAGTTTCTGGAAAATTACTATCGCCGCATTGATGCCAACGTGCGCGATGCGTCCCAACTGCAAGCCCAAATTGCCCAGGACGGTAAGCTGGGTGCAGCCGATGCGGCGGCGGTGTTACAGGGGATTGAATTTTTTACTGCCGTGGAAGCCCAGGAATGGATGAGCAACGGTACCTTGGCCAAACGGATTGGAGCCACTGCCGCTGTACTCACCTTGGCTGGACGGTTGCCCGGAGTTCCCGCCGAGGCCAACAATTTGTTTACGGCGGAATTTTTGGCCAAAGCGGCCAGCAATACTCAAACCCTAATTGAACTGGTGCGGGCTGACAGTCCCGACTTGGCCGAACGGTTGGCTGGCAAACGCCGCGCCGTTAAACCCACACCCAAGCTGCAAGCAACCCAAATTCAAAAAGCCCCAGACATTGGGAATTTGCAAGTCCAGGGCGAGGTGAAATTTGCCACCGGATCGGCACAGTTAACTGGCGAGGGACAGCAAACCTTGAATCGGTTGGTGCAGGAAATTGGTGAATTTAATGTGCAAACGGTGGCGGTGCGGGTGATTGGGCACACCTCCCGCACGGGGTCGGCGGCTCTGAACCAAAGCCTCAGCCAACAACGGGCACAGGTGGTGGTGAACTATCTCCGTAGTCGGGGGCTGAAACACAATTTACTCGCAGAAGGGCGCGGGTTTGCGGCTCCGTTGGCAGGCATCGCTCCCGATGACTCACGCCAACAACGGACAGAGATTCGCTTGGTGCGGGTGCAGTAAATTTCTAGCATGACTGGAATGCAGTTCCTCTGGTTCATGTACCATCGAGTTGATGTAATTGGGGCGATCGCACTAAACGTTACAATTAATGAGCGCAATCAATTCCTGCCATTACTGTTGACACCCATGAAATTGAAACGCTTGGGCCATGTGGCCATTCGGGTAAAGGATTTGGAACAGTCGGCTCAGTTCTATGCCAATTTGGGCATGGATTTGGTTTGGCAAGATGCCGACTGGGCGTATTTGAAAGCGGGGGATGATGGCCTCGCGCTGTTGAGTGCCCAGTATGAACAGGCTGGCCCCCATTTTGGCTTTGTGTTTGGCGATCGCGCCGAAATGGAATCCGCCTACAGCACCCTCAAGACCCAAGGGCTGGATCTGACCACCATCCACGAACACCGGGATGGCACCGCCTCGTTCTACGGCAAAGATCCAGACGGCAACTGGTTTGAATACCTGTACGAACCCGTGAACACACCTGCCCCTGCATCCACTCCCTAAGGTTGTGATGAACACCTCCACGTCCATCCTGGAAGCCTTGTTGCAGTCGGCCTCCCATGTGCGACCTCAGATTTACTTTAAGTCGTCGCTAACCGCCCTGTCCCACGCGATTGAGGATCAGGTGTTGGCTAGTGCCGAGTCGCCCTTGGTGATTGCTAACTTTCAACGGGAACGGTTCTATCGGCAAGAGGCGA
>CAZJZR010000797.1:0-2313 GCA_964550475.1 uncultured bacterium | reverse complement strand
CGTACTGTTCAGAAAAGTGCCGCATCGCTTCCAGATTTTTGTCGCTGGACTGGGCGGATTGGGTAGCTGTGTTCATGATGAATGACCGTACTATGAATAACTAATGGGGAGTAAAAACTGTGCAAGTGTATCGATGACTCAGTTTTGCCGTGGGACGGGCTGATCTGTCAGCCAGTGGGATGGGCAAACCAAGGGTAAGTGTTTATTGTCGCCGATCAGGAGTCGATAGCCTATCAGGAGTTGATACAACGATGAACAGATTGAACTCACTAGCGGTTCCCAGTTGAGTGCTATCCCATCAGCGGAATTGACTCGTGTCCCCATAACTCGATCGCAGACCGGGTTATGAGTGGGAAGGCTTGCCTATATAATTAAAGCAACCATTAAAACAACATCGATGTTGCTCAATTGTATTGTAAAACTACTTTGACAACATAGATGTTGTAAAAAAATGAATTTATTGATGATCATGTAGGTAGGATGTAGCGTAACTACCTGGGGATTACTCCGTATGGAGTCGCTTGCAAGCGAATGCAAGCTTGCAAGTCCCTGAGCAGGAATCAGCGACAAATAATGATCGGCAGCCCGGTAGGGATACTCATGAGTACGATTCAACAACCCTCTAGTAAGCGGGATATTTTGGAACTGTTGCTGAAGCAAGGCGAGGCGACGGCGCAAACCTTGGCTGAGGCGTTGGATATCAGTCCCCAAGCGATTCGCCGCCACTTAAAGGATTTGGAAGCAGATGGGTTGATTGAGCACCATACGGTACAAGTCGGCATGGGGCGACCGCAGCATGTCTATGAGTTGAGCACAAAGGGGCGCGATCGCCTGCCCCGCGCCTTCGACCAAACTGCCGCCGACGGTTACGGCAATTTTGCCCTTTCGCTGCTCGACACCTTAGCTGACACGGTTGGTCCCGATCAAATGGGGTCGATTCTGCAAAAACAATGGGAACGCAAGGCGTTGGAATATCGCAAGCAGGTCGGTAACGGTTCCCTGCAAGAACGGGTGGCAAATTTGGTGGCACTGCGGCAGGCGGAAGGCTATATGGCGGAGTGGTATGTGGTGGATGCCGCCACGCAGCCCAGTGGGATGGCTGGGGGCGATCGCCCAGCCCAACCCCAATTTATGATCACGGAATACAACTGCGCCATCCACGGCATTGTGGAATCGTTTCCCAGTGTGTGCAGCCACGAATTGGAGATGTTTGAAATGGCTCTGCAAGACTGCACGGTGGAACGCACCCACTGGCTAGTGAATGGGGAACATCGTTGTGGCTATTTGATTAAGGGGCTTTAAAAGTAGTTTGCTTTCCAATCGTTGGCTTCGGCTTCGCTCAGCCAACGATTGGAAAGCAAGATAAATCAACTTGCCGTGCCTTGAGCATAGTCGAAAGGCTTCGCTCAGCCAACGTTTGGAAAGCAAGGTAAATCAACTTGCCGTGCCTTGAGCGTAGTCGAAAGGCACGGTAAACGGCATAATGCCAAATGCTTCAGCCACCCAACGCTTTCTGACAGGCGGGGCGTTCCTTCAGCCGATTCATGTAGTCCGTTACCGCTGTATATTCGCTCAAATCCAGCTTCAGCATAATTGGGATGTAAGCCAAAATTGCCCCCACTGCCACATCTGCGACGGTAAACGTGTCGCCCATGATGAAGGGTTGGCTGGCCAGGATGGTGTTGAGGGTGGTCATCAGCCGAGGCATTTCCCGTTCCCGACTGGTTTCCACAAACACCCCAGGCCCCAGGGTGGCGTTGGCAAAGCTAATCCACTGGTTCGCGATCGCCCGTGTTTCTGGATCGGTCAGGCCACCATACTTTTCCGCCAGGTAGAGCAAAATTGCGCCCGATTCCCACAGCGTAAAGTCACCATCCGCGATCGCTGGAACCTTACCGACTGGATTAATCTCCAGAAATGCTGGCTGACGGTGTTCTCCCGCTTGCATATCCAGCAAGACAAATTCGTAGGGAATCGCCAATTCTTCCAGATACCACTTGACAATTGAGGCACGCGATCGCGCCCCACCATAGAGCTTCAGCATCAAAATCACCTAATGTTTTGGTAATTGAAAATGGGGAATGGGGAATCGGTGATTGGGGACTTGAACAGTAGCGACTGGCCTCTGTAAGGGCGAAGCATTCGCATCGAGATCTCTGAGATTTCCAGTTGATACTGGTACGAATGCTTCGCCCCTACACCCGGACGATTGCTCGGTCTCAATCTATCCACCATTCACCATCCACCATTCACCTCCAATTACAACACCTTGTGCGTATATTCATGTTGCTTCACGTTGTCCTCTTTCCGCAC
>CAZJZR010000796.1:0-2314 GCA_964550475.1 uncultured bacterium | reverse complement strand
TTTGATCCGGCGGGTAACCCCTTTCCGGTACATGCGGCGGCTAATCCTCTCTATGGCCGGGGTGCGCTGTTGGGCTTGGCCGTTGGCGATGCCTTGGGCACAACGCTGGAATTTACCACCCCTGCCGCTCCGCCCTATCCCACCCTCATGGGTGGCTCCCACCGTGAGGTGATTGGTCAAGGCCCCTTTCAGTTGGCAGCAGGTCAGGTGACGGATGACACGCAGATGGCCAGTTGTCTGGCGGCTAGCCTGATGGCAGAGGGAATGCTTGATCTGGATGATGTGGCGGCACGCTACCTAACGTGGCGCGATTGTGCCTTTGATGTGGGTGTTCAGACTAGCGGGGCGTTGGAGCTAGTGCGTCGGGGTGTGCCCGCTGCCCTAGCGGGGTATCAGGTGTGGCGGAGTCGCGATCGCCAACCTGCTGGGAATGGCTCACTGATGCGGACTGTCCCGATCGGCTTATTCTTTGCGGGTCAACCTGAACTATTGATTCCAGCAGCAATGGCAGAGTCAGCCATTACCCACTTCGACCCGCGTTGTCAGTTGGCCTGTGCCGCATTTGATGCCGCGATCGCCGTCTCAGTCTACGACCTAGCGGATATCCCCACTATGGTTGCCGCTGCCGTCGATGCCATAGATGCGGGTGCTGAACTGCTGAGTCAGCAATACCCGGAAGAGGCAACGGCGATCGCCCAAGCTCGCGTCGATCTGCAAAACGATCTGCAAGCCGCCGAGTCAGACAACCCTGGCTTATATGATCACAACCTGCATCTACACCGCCATGCGGGCTTTGTGCGCGTCGCCTTCCGCCTCGCCTTCTGGCACCTGCTCCACACCCCATCGTTTGAAGCTGCACTGATTGACGTGGTGAATCGGGGGGGCGATGCTGACACCAACGGCGCGATCGTTGGGGCATTGCTAGGTGCCGCCTATGGTGAAGATGCCATCCCCCAACGCTGGCGAGATACGGTGCTGAATGCACTGGATAACGATCCTTCACCACTCGGCACTCTGTACCATCCTCGGATGCTGCTGCAATTCGTCCATCCTCGCTAGGGATGGCGATCGCAATTACTGCTGATCTGCTGATCTACTGATGCTGGTCTACTGAATCACCTCGATCGGGCTGTCTCAACTTTTGCCGCGATTGTTCAGGGGAGAGCGGTAGGGGAGAAAGGCGATCGCGCCAGTTTGACAGTTTGAGCAGGTGCATCTCGCATGTGGATTACCCCGTTTGATTGCTGTAGCTCATGCCTGTTCCAGCTTTTTGCGGTGGCAAAGTATTTACGCACTACTATCACTTAATCCTTTACATCCTAGTCGTACAATAAGCTCTAAGGCTTACAGCTAGGTGCTTTTGGCGATAGGTAAAGGAAAAAACATGCTTCTACTGGTTCCGTCAGTCACAATTTTTCAATACGCATTGTGCAATTGGCGCATGATCAAATATCAAGTCACTCTGCACAACAACACCCTGCATCTGCAACAGGTCGCACAGGGTTGGACAAGTGGCACCCTAGAGGACGAAAAAAACACGTTGCGGCAAATCTTAGGTATCAGTGATTTTTGCCTGTGTTTACCGTCTTGGTACGGCTTTAGCCAATGGAATTTGTTTTTAGCCTTTCACCTCCGCCATGTGTTTAAGCTCAAACCGATACCCGTATTTATCTATGAAACGATCCCAGAGGAATATTTATTAGAGCCAGAAACCAGCCCAGATATTGCCCAAATGATTCAGCAAGACATGGGACTGGCGGCAGATTACCTCAAGAAAATACGACACGAATTGATTTATCAACAGCGGCTAACCCAACATTTTGCTCACCTATTCCGGCAATCCAGCAGTGTCGATCCCAGCCAGGAGTGGGGTTCTTGGGTTCCCGACTTGAATGAACCCAACGATCCCAAATCCATTGTGTTGGATGCAATTAAGCCAGAGATCATCGGTGCCTTAGTGCAATATGCGTTGGTAACTGAAGTGCAACGGTTACTCAAACAAAAAAACTATTATGGTGGCTTAATTGACGGTGATTTTGGTCCCCGTACCCAATTCGCCATCCGTCGGTTCCAACGCTTAAATAATTTGAGCGATCGCGATATGCAGAATGTTGCCAAACTCTATCAATTACTCATTGCCAGTTAGAGGATGGTTTAAACTTTGGTTGTTCGCGCGCGCAAGACAGGAACAATCAACCTTTTAGCTCCCTGTGCAAACAGCCTCTGAGACCTGTTGCAGGCACAAGACGGATTTGTGAGCGGTGTCAATCCACTTCAGGTTGTTGCCGTTCAGGTTGTTGCCGCCCTGAATCAG
>CAZJZR010000795.1:0-2317 GCA_964550475.1 uncultured bacterium | reverse complement strand
ATTGGTCTCTGGTTGGATTTGCCATGATTCGGGTCTTATTAGTCGATGACCAAAGCTTGATCCGTCTTGCCCTGAAGATGTACCTGAAGGTTGACACAACCCTAGAGGTGGTCGGGGAAGCCGTAGACGGAGAAACAGCGATCGCGCAAGTGGCAGCGTTACAACCAGATGTGGTGCTGATGGATATCCAAATGCCCGTGATGGATGGGGTCACCGCCACACGGGAGATTTGTGAACAGTTTCCCGACACCAAAGTCTTAATGCTGACGATCGAAGACGACGACAAGGGACTGTTCCAAGCCTTGCAGTGCGGAGCCGCTGGCTATTTGCTGAAAAATACCCCCGAAGAAGAGTTGGCCATGGCCATCCGTGCCGTCCATAAGGGCTACACCTATCTAGGCCCCGGACTGGGCAAACGCATCGTCGCTCAGTTGCCCGACCTCACCGCCGCCGATCGCCTCGCCCGCTGGGCCGAACTCACCCCCAGAGAACAGGAAATCCTCGAACTAATTGCCAACGGTTCCAATAATCGCGAAATCGCCCAAACCCTCTACATTTCCGAAAAAACGGTCAAAAAGCACGTCAGCAGTATCCTCAGTCGGCTAAATCTACGCGATCGCACCCAAGCCGCGATCTTTGCCAATGCTCATTTGGGGTAGGGGAGAGTGATAAGTGGTGAGTGGCGAGTGGATAGTGGATGGTGAATAGTGAATAGTGGATGGTGAATAGTGGATGGTGAATAGTAGTGAGGTAATGGATGATCGTCAACTTTCACCCTTCACCCTTTTCCCTTCACCCTTGTTTACACTCATCACTTCCCACTCACCACTCACCACTTTCCCCTCTCCCCTCCCCCCCCTCCCCACTTTTCGCTATGCTGAGAGTTAGCGATTATTAATATTCGTTTCAAATTTTTCTAATTTAATCTACTAATCTAAAAAACCGTGCCTGAAGATTTCCGACTGATTGTTGATTTGGTGACGGTACTGGCGGCAGCGGCCATTGGTGGGCTGTTGGCGGCGATGCTACGACAACCTGTGCTGCTGGGGTATTTGATTGCGGGGGTGATCATCGGCCCAACGGGGTTGGGGTTAATTAAAGAACTGGTGCAGGTGGAAACCCTGGCGCAGTTTGGGGTGGCCTTCCTGTTGTTTGCCTTGGGCGTAGAATTTTCCTTTGCCGAATTACGCAAAGTTCAAGCCATCAGTTTGGGCGGTGGGGCGTTGCAGATTGCCCTGACCATTCTGGTTACAGCCTTGGTTTCCCTGGGGGTAGGTTGGGTGACCTCTCCGGCTCAGGGTGTGTTTTTGGGCGCGATTTTGTCGCTGTCGTCAACGGCGGTGGTGTTGCGCTGTTTGATGGAACGGAATGAAACCGAAACCACCCACGGTCAGGTGATGCTGGGCATTTTGGTGGTGCAAGATATCGCCTTGGGGTTGATGTTGGCGGTACTGCCTGCCCTCGACCAACCGACCGAACAACTGGGCATCGCCTTGGGATGGGCGTTGTTGCGGTTTGTCGGTTTTGCGGCCTTCGCCGTTGCCGCCAGCATTTGGGTAATCCCGCATCTGTTGCGGTTGTTGGCACGTACCGAAAGCCGCGAATTGTTTTTGCTGGGGGTGGTGGCTCTGTGCTTGGGCATTGCCCTGTTGACGGAACAGTTGGGCTTGTCGATTGAGGTGGGTGCGTTCGTAGCGGGGTTGATGATTTCCGAGGTGGAATACGCCGATCAGACCTTGGCCTATGTGGAACCGCTGCGGGATATTTTTGCCAGCCTGTTTTTTGCCGCCATTGGGATGTTGATTGATCCGCTGTTCCTGTGGAATAACCTGGAACTGATTCTGGGCTTGGTGGCGTTGGTGCTGGTGGGGAAATTCCTCATCGTTACGCCTTTGGTGCTCCTGTTTCACTATCCGCTGAAAACTGCGCTGATTACTGGGATTGGGCTGGCTCAGATTGGGGAGTTTTCCTTTGTTTTAGCCAGCGAAGGGCAGTCGTTGGGGTTGGTGTCGCGGCGGGTTTATTTGCTGATTTTAGGCACGACAGCGGTAACCCTAGTGGTGACCCCGTTCCTGTTACGACTGGTTCCTCAACTGTTCACTTGGGCAGAAGCGTCCCCTTGGTTTAAGCAGTGGCTGGCTCAGTCGGATTTGCCCTTGGGTACCGCCGATGAGTTGCCAGAGCAGGGGCATGTGGTGGTCTGTGGGTATGGTCGGATGGGGCGCAATATTGTCCGCCTGTTGCGCGATCGCAACCTGCCCGTGATTGTGATTGAGCAATCGGAACAGATCATCCAAAAGTTGCGCGACGCGGAAAT
>CAZJZR010000794.1:0-2319 GCA_964550475.1 uncultured bacterium | reverse complement strand
CATGCCCCAGGAGTCGTCGGATTCGCCCCCCTCTCAGCAACAGTCCCTTGGTGATATCCAGATCCGGGGGGATGACAATACGTTCAATGTGATTCAGGCGCAAGTGGTCACGTTGACCCAAACCAAGATCATCCAGATCGCGGTCGATGAGATCAAGACCCGTGAGTTGATCATCACCTCGCCCTACAAGGGGTTGAAGAAGTTTGAGCCAGAGGACAGCGATCGCTTCTTCGGTCGGGATCAATTCATCGCGGGTCTGGTGAATGACCTGGAACAGACCAATTTTATTTTGCTGTTGGGTGCTTCCGGCAGTGGCAAGTCATCGGTGGTCAGAGCCGGAATGCTGCCGTGGCTGCAACAAAAGTGGGGCAAGCAATTTGTCCGGTTACTGTTCACCCCCGATCGCGATCCGTTTGAGTCGCTCTATGGCAGTTTGCTCAGTCGCGGCTATAGCCAAACCCAAGCCCAGATTGCCCGAACCGCCCAAGCGGATACCTTAAGCCAGGTCGTCCAGAGCTTAAAAGCTGCCGATGCCTACTGGCTGATTTTCATTGACCAGTTTGAGGAACTGTTTACGGTCAGTGACCCAGAGAAGCGCGATCTGTTCATCAAGAGTCTGGTTAAGCTGAGCCAAGCCGCGCCCGCTGCGGTCAAGCTGGTCGCCACCATGCGAGCCGATTTTCTGGATCGGCTCAGTCCCTATCCCAAGTTGGTGAAGCTGACGGATCGCCATCGTCCGCTGATTGCCGAGATGCAGATGGATGAGTTACGGTTGGCGATCGAGCAACCCGCTGCCCATCATGGGGTGGTGTTTGAAACGGGCTTGGTGGAGGAAATCATTACGGCGGTGCAGGGGCAGGCGGGGTGTTTGCCGTTGTTGCAATACACGCTGGATTTGTTGTGGGAAGCGGAAGTCAAGGATGGTGGCATTCAAGACCGCACGTTGAATAAGGTTACGTATCGACGGTTGGGTGGTGTGCGGGGAGCCTTACAACAACGAGTTGAGGAAATTTAAAATGCCCTTTCGGTAACCGAACAGTTAGCTGCCCAGCGAATTTTTCTGAAGCTGGTGGAGATTGGTAGCGATACAGAATTGGGAACTGAATGGAAACCGGTGCGGCGACGGGCATTGCGATCAGATGTTGCCGATGCGACCGAACAAAGGGTTTTAACCCAATTGATTAACCAGAATTTGCTGGTGAGTGATGCGGTGGTGCAGGAGGCTGGCATTGCTCCGATTTCCACAGTCGAGATTGCCCATGAGATTTTGCTCACCTCGTGGAGCCAGTTGCATGAGTGGATTCATGCCAACCGCCAGTCTATTGCTCTGCGGAATCGCCTGAATGATGACGTGGCCGTTTGGCAAACCGCTAAAGCCGACAGCGACCTGTGGAGTGGCTCTAAACTGGCGCAGGTGGTGGAATTGCGGAATAATCCGGTGTTTCAACAGGTGTTGGGCGGGTTTAGTGAAGCGGCCAGTCAGTTTATTGTAGCCAGTGTGGAGTTACAGGAACGGCAAGCCAAGGAAAGAGAACAACGGTTAAAAAAAGAACGGCAGACAGCTCAACGAATCACTATTGGGGTCTCCATCTTCACTGTATTGATGACAGGGGCTGCTATTTTTTCTGCGATTCAGTTGAGAAGACAAGAGATCGGACAAATTCAAACCTTTGTAGCCTTATCTGTAGCCAAACTGGCTAACGACCAAACCCTAGAGGCCAGCATTGAAAGTATCCGGGCAGGCAGAGCCTTGCAACGCTCTTGGTGGCAAAAGTTGTGGCCTGATCCAGAGTTGCAAACCGCTGTGCTGGGGCAGTTGATTCAGATGGCCAATACTGGGCAGGAGCGGAATCGACTAGAAGGCGAAGTGAATGTCATAAGCGTGGTGTTTAGCAACGATGGCAGTCGGATGGCGACCCGTAGCGAGGACGGGACGGCGCGAATTTGGAATAGTTCCGGCAAGCAATTGGCCGTACTCAAAGGCCATCAAGGGTGGGCCTTGAGCGTCGTGTTTAGCCCGGATGACGGCAAGGTGGCAACCAGTGGCGAAGACGGAACAGCTCGGATTTGGGATAGTTCCAGCAACCAACTGGCTGTACTCAAAGGCCATCAAGGGAGCGTTATGAGCGTAGTGTTTAGCTCGGATGGCAGCAGGCTGGCAACCAGTGGCACGGACGGGACGGCTCGGATTTGGGATAATTCCGGCAAGCAATTGGCCGTACTCAAAGGCCATCAACAGAGTGTCAATCGCGGGAGTGTCAGTTACATGGTGTTTAGCCCGGATAGCCGTAGGCTGGCGACTAGTGGTGGTGACGGGAC
>CAZJZR010000793.1:0-2325 GCA_964550475.1 uncultured bacterium | reverse complement strand
TGACGCTGATGTTATCCGTCAGTTTGAACTTGTAGAACGCTTCCACATGGAACGGTGTGGCATTCTCCCGCAACGCAGGCAACAGCACTTGCAGGTTTTGGGAACCGCCGACCGAATCCCGATACAGCGGTTGACCAAACAGAATCCCCGCCAAGTCACCCGGCTTGATCACGTCATAAAACGCCAACCCCGCTTGCCAACTGGTGAAGGTGGCCGTGGCATCCACCCGTTGCAGCTTGGCAAAAATTGCCGCGCCAGAAACGGAAAGAGCCACTTTGGGATGGAATCGCCAGGTGATGGTCGTCCCGATTGAATCCATGCTGATCGGTTCATTGGCAATGTCGGCGATCAGATTATTCATGGTGTAGCCACTGCCTGCGGGAATTGCGCCCAAGTTACGACTGGTGCCCAAAATGGCTCCAATGTCAGATGCTGACAAGCCGGTACCCAAAATGTTGATTTGGTGATAGCTGTTGGCGTAGTTGAAGCCAATGGTCAGACCCTGAACGGGTTTAGCGGTAATCTGTGCCGCTGCCACCGTACTACCACCAAAGAAACCAGCCCCCAGCGGCGTGTTACCGGCTAAGCCTAAGTCCCCCGGTATCGCTCCATTCACACTGCCATAGAGGGCGCGGACATCCACTTGGGGAATCGGATTCCAAATTAGACCCACAGCAGAGGCCAAACCAATGCCAGAGGTGCCACCGGAGACCCGCACCGCTGCGTTGTATCCGGCGAATCGAGAAATCGCGCCTTGGCTATCGCTCGCCCACGGTGTAATGGCGGGGAAGGCATCCGAAGTTTCAGCGTTGCTGCCTGCAAACGCGGTCAGCTTGGAGGTGACAGGGAAAATATACAGCAACTTGGACAAGGCAAGCGCGTTGGAGCCAAAGGTGGCAGGTTGAGTAATGCTACCTCCGGTGGAGGGGTTGCTGGAGCCGAATTGGGGTTCGTATCCCAGGCGGACGGTGCTGGCGTTGAGTTGGACAAAGTTGGAGTTAAACCCACCCCCTGGATCGGAGTAACCCAAGGCTCCTTGGAAACTGCCGGGGTCGTTGGCAAAGTTGTGGGCTTGCAGACCTGTGATCAGCAAGTCTTTGCCTGTGAAACTGGTGAGGAAATTCAACCGCACCCGGTTGTTGAAGGCAATTTCGCTATCCCGGCCTGCGGCTCCATAGGTGTTGGAGAGGACGTTGGGCGTACCCCCATTGGCGTTGGTTAAAGCCAAATTCAGCACACCGCCATTGGCAGGAGCGAGGAGGTTAACGGCACCCCCAGTTGTGGGTACAGCGGTGAGGTCTAACCCTGTGGCAGGTAGAGCGGAGGATCCAGCCAATCCGGCTCCGGCTAAGGCAGCGGGGAAGGTGGAACCGGAGTAGGCTCCGCTGGCTCCAGCCAGACTAAACACCACTTCCCCTTGCAGTTTGGTGGTGGTGGAGAATTGCTGCGATTCTAACTGGGCGGTCTTGGCTTCTAAGGCATCCACCCGACCGCGCAGGGTGGCCAATTCGGCGGCAAATTCCTCTTGCATCTTTTGCAAGGCCACCAAATCTTCTTTCTTGACCAGATCGGCAGTGGCGGACGCTAGCAGTTCACTCATCCGATCCATACAGGCGTTTAAGCCAGCGGCAAATTCATACCGGGTGATTGCCCGTTGACCCCGGAACGTGCGATCGGGGTAGCCGACGATACAGCCATATTTCTCCACCAAGGATTGCAGAGCTTGGAACGCCCAATCGGTGGGTTTTACGTCGGATAGCTGGGAAACGGAGGTGACCTGGGCTAAGGGGGAGGCAGTGTCGTGGCCGGGTTTGCCTTCGGTGCCATAGGTGTAGAGGGTATCCAGTGCAGGTGTGGTGGCACTGGCATCAGCGACAGCCGGGGCATTGGTGGGGATGGCCTGAGCCACGATCGCCCCTGTCCCTGGATCCACCGTCGGGTTCACATTGCCTATCTGCGCTCCAGTGTCGGGGGTTAGGGTGTCGGGGGGATCTGGGCGATCGCTGGCGATCGCGGGGGCGGCTCCCAACGCCAACACCCCTGCCAATAGACAGATGAGGCGAATGCCACCCATTGCATTGCCAATTTGCTGACTCAATTTCGCCATAGTTCCTCACACAGTAAACGTTGAAAAGCACCGTAATCAATCAAGGCATCAGGGGTTGGGGAGATGATTGTTCTGCAAGTCCCTTGGTGAGTGGATTCTCTAGCCACTGGTCAACAGGCTCGATTAAGCGTCAATCAACGTTTGATCAATGCTTAAATCAACGACAAATCCATATGGTTAAATCCCATCCAACAGACTAAATTGACGCAGCAATTTGT
>CAZJZR010000792.1:0-2327 GCA_964550475.1 uncultured bacterium | reverse complement strand
CTGATTGATCACGGATTTTCTGATTGATCACCGACAATTGACCGAGGGCGATCGCCAAATCCCAAGGTTATGATCGGGCAAGCCCCTTCCCACCGGGCGACTGTGATCCGTGCGATCGCAGGTATAACCACCCTTACTGGCTATTCATCACCGCATATTTATGGATCCTCAAGACCTTTTATACAGACAATCCTTCAGCTCCTCCATCGGCATTCTGCGTGATCAGGATGTGCCGATGGCCTCCATCATCGACATTGGTTGTGCGGATGGAACGTTTGCGCTGCAAACCTGGAATTTTCTGGGTGGAGAGGTCGAACTATTCAACATTGATGGGCAAGACGTTTATCGAGACAGCCTGCAAGAAATTCAATCCGTTTTGGGTGGATATTACGAAATTACCTGTGTGGGTGCCTTCAACGGTCAACTGCAACTCAGCACGGGTAAACATCCCTACTGGACTCAAGCCAGCGACAGCACCGACCCCAGCGTAGCCTCCAACACAGGGGCAAATGTGGGCTTAAAAGGTCAGACGACTGAATTAGCCTCGGTCAGAACCTTGGATGCGTTACTGGCGGAGGTGGATTTGCCCAAACCCTACCTCCTAAAAATGGACATTGAGGGGGCAGAATTTAACGCGCTACAAGGAGCTGTCAATTCCCTAGAGGATACCTCTGTGATTATTCTGGAAACCGATATCTTCTATGGCCCCAACAGCCGAGGTAATTTTTTAGATATCTATAATTTTCTAGCCGCCAGAGGCTTTACCCTGTTTGATATTTTGTCCTTGGGGTATCGACCCAGCGATGGCAGTTTATACCAAATTTATTCGGTGTTCCTGAATCGCAAATACGAATTTAGACACCGTTACACCATGGTGGATAACAACGACACCACGGAGTTAGAGGCATTAATGGAACAACGGCGAGCCAATTTGTTGGACATCAATCAACAGATTTTGAATCAGGTGCGCGAGTTCAAGACCACATTGGCGGAATTTGGCACACCCGGTTGAATTGCCGGAAAATTGTAGAGTCAGAAAATCGTCGGGGGATTGCCGCTACGGTTTGCCGGGATGTGCCGTCAATCCCCACCGCGATCGCCCAACCTTCGCCAACATCACGATCGCGCGGCTGCCAACACACTCACGGGTAACCGCTGCCACAGGGGGCGATAGCGTTGATCCGGCAACAGCAGATCTTGACGGTGTACCGCCTCATCTTGATCGCGTTTCACCGAAATGATCAAACAGGGGCGGAACTGGTTAAATGGTGGCTCATCTAACTTTTTCGCCGAGGCATTTTTGACATTCACGTGCTCCAACCGCACTGGTAGATTGGCATCCTTAAACAACACCCAAAACGGATATTCCCAATAGGGATTGCCCACCGACACGCCCATCCCCAACCACAAGCCGACATCTTGACATTGGCGATCGCGCAATTCCTGACTGACAAACGCCACCGTATCACGATAGGGCTGTTCCAGAAACCGTCGGTTGTTAAAAAACTGACTGGTGCGACTGGTGTTAAAAATCGTTTGCTCCGCCACCATGGGACGGAACTTGTTTTGCAGCACCCACGGCGTGGCCGATAGCAGCAATACCATCGCCAACACATTCACCAGCCGGAAATTGACCACCTGGGAAAACACCGTCCCCACAAACGGGGCAAACAAGACCAAAAACGTCAGATGGTGGCGGCTTTGGTAGGGTTGAATTTTCAGCAGCAGGCACAGCAACAGAAACGCCGCGATAATGGTTAACCCATAACTGAGTAACAACCGTTGGCGGCGCAGTTGGGTATAGAGCAAACAGAGGGCGATCGCCGCCAACACCACATACATCTGCAACGGATTCCCCGCCACATTCTCATCCAGCGATACCCCTGGCACCTGAAACGATCCAACAGGCCAAGTGGTGCGAGGATCGTTGAGGTCGAGGTGGAGAATCCGGTCGTGGATGATTTGCAGCAGCTTTTGGGTGATGCCTGTGGTGGGCGGGATCAGCGTTTGCAGTCCCAAGTGGCGGACAATATCCGCGTGGAGCGACAGATTGCGGAGAATGTTGGACACCAAGGCAGGCAGGCTGTAGATCTCAATCTTATATTCCCGCGCAAAATCGGCAGGGGTGCCCAGCGGCGTACCAAACAGGCTGAAATTACGCCAGTAGTGGTTGGCATTCAGAGCCAGGAAGATGCCACCCACCACCACCAGCGGCTGCCACAACTTCAGCCGCATTGACAACAACTTGGCGGCAAACACCCAGACCATCCACGGCAGCGCGTACACATAGGCCGACCCCTTGGTGAGAATCGCCAACCCCAAACTGC
>CAZJZR010000791.1:0-2328 GCA_964550475.1 uncultured bacterium | reverse complement strand
CCAAAGGGCTTATTCTATTCGCCCGGATGTATCCCCCAACTGTTGGATACGCCCACGGGCAATCTTCAGCCGCTCTGCCTGTCGTCCTTCTTGTCGTCCTTTGCGCTCCGCTAGCAAGATGGCATTGCGATTGTCATGCAGAGCCATTTCTCGCTGCTCTAACAGTTCTAATTCTTTGCGACTGAGGCGGCTGTGTTTGGCCACCTGAAAAGCATGGTTAATCGCAGGCTCTTGCTCCATTGTGGGCGGTACACTCTGGAGTTGATTGGCATATTTGAGGAAATACAGCCACTTATCACTCAAGCTTTCCAAGTCTTCCAGACTTTTGGTAAATTTCGGCAACTCCACAAACACCAGTTCAATATCATCGCTGTAACTGGTTAATTCCTGATTCTCAATGATTTTGTGTTTGAACCGATAACCTTGTACGGGCGAAGCATTCCGGCCATGATTTTTCGGTTATTACCTAACTTAACTACCGGAATGCTTCGCCCCTACGGTGGACAACACAAATTTAATTAGAACCAGGTTAATTCTTCCTTTTCCCGCAGTGCAAAACTAGAGATGACTTTGGGACTTTGGGGAAACATCTCAAAGTCAGTGATGGTCAAGGCAATCACGGGATTCAATAAGGTATAGTCTTCACCGACATTTTGTAAGGGCGAATGGCCATTCGCCCCTACGACCGCGTTGTAGAGGACTCGCTTTTCAAAACCCAGCACGTTCAGTACCTGCATCTCGATAATCACGGTGCGCTTGTCTTGCAGTGTAGCTTTAACATCCAGGAATGAATCTTTGATGCCTTTGATGCGTGGGGCTTGGTAGGGATCAAGAATTTCTAAGTCAGCGATCGCGGCGTTGCCTTCATACAGCATGGCATTCAGAAAGCTGATCAGGATATCTTTGCTTTTTTTGGAGCCAAAGATTTTCTTGAAAGCAAAGTCAGTTTTAGGATTAATGAACATGACCGAACCTGCTTTACAGAGCTAAGCACCAACTTTATTCTAGGTGGTCACTTCAGTGTCTGCACACGACGTATCGCCGTTCCCTTTCTGGCAAATCACTGACAGGGCAGTCCACGATTCAGGTTAAGCTAGCAGAGAGATTGGGTGGTTGGCCGTTATGCCCAACGAGGATGGGGTTATGGGATTGAAACTGGGCTGCAAAACATTGGGCTTAAAAACGCTACTTACAGTCAGTTTAGCGGTGATGTTGTGGGTGGGAAGTTGGGCGATCGCCCCCGCCAGCCATGCCCTCACCCAAATCCGCTTGTTTGACATCAGCTATCACGAGTGTTCCGCTGAAGTTGGTCAAGGTTCCGTTACCAGCGATGGATCGGCCATGCGGGCAAACTGTTTCATCGTCACAGGCAAAGCTGAAAACACCTCCGGTAAGACCGTCTACAACGCTGACATCTTTGGCCGGATTTTTGATGCCAACAACGATCCGGCGTTGCAAAACCGCAATCGCTTGGGGTCGATTGACGAAGTGCCACCGGGGATTAGCCCGTTTGAATTACGGATTTCTGTCGCCGCTAACCAACCCACACCACTGCGGTTAGAACGCTTCAAGGCCGCAGGTTTCACCGGAACCGTGCGCCGCTATTAGTCACCACCGCCATGTCCTTCCAACAATTACTGGATGACCTGTATCAGCAATACCTCCCCCTGCGGGATGGCACCGTCGCCAGCTACATTCCCGAATTAGCCAAAATGAACCCGGAATGGTTCAGCATTTGTGTAGCGACCGTTGACGGTCAGGTCTATGCCACAGGTGATGCGGATCAACTATTTACCATCCAGTCGATTTCCAAGGTGTTTGTCTATGGCATGGCGTTGGAGGATCATGGGCGGGAGCGGGTGTTGAGCAAGGTGGGAGTGGAGCCAACGGGCGATCCATTTAACTCGATCATCCGGTTGGATGAAAACTCCAAGCGACCGGATAACCCCATGGTGAATGCAGGGGCGATCGCCACCACCAGTCTGATCAAAGGCAACGGCCCCACGGAACGACTGAATCGAATGTTGGAAATGTTTCGGCGTTATGTCGGGCATGATGTCTTCATTGATGTGTCCGTCTTCATGTCGGAGCGGGTAACCGGACACCGCAACCGCGCCATGGCTCACCTGATGCGCCACTTCGGCATGATCGACGAAAAGATTGACGAAGACTTGGATCTCTACTTTCAGCAATGCTCCCTGATGGTCACCTGTCGCGATTTGGCAATCATGGCAGGCACCCTCGCCAACGGCGGCAAGAATCCGATCACGCAGCAGCAAGCCGTTCACCCCAGCCACATCCGCGACATCCTCAGCGTCATGTACACCT
>CAZJZR010000790.1:0-2338 GCA_964550475.1 uncultured bacterium | reverse complement strand
ACCGAGAACGCCCATTCTTTAATGGTTTGATTGAATTCATCACCTCTAGCCCTGTGGTGGCGATGGTGTGGGAAGGCGATGGCGTGGTGGCGGCGGCTCGTAAGATTATTGGTGCCACCAACCCCCTCAACGCTGAACTGGGTACGATTCGCGGCGACTTTGGTGTCAGCGTGGGACGCAATTTGATCCACGGCTCTGATGCCATTGAAACCGCACAAAAAGAAATTGGCCTTTGGTTCAAGGAAGAGGAACTGGTGAAGTGGAATCCGGCTCTGACTTCCTGGCTGTACGAGTAGGATTGGCTGTAGGAGGAGCGCGATCGCCCCTCTGCCGATGAACCCTCTTGCTTCACTCCCCCGACTTGTAACAGCGGGGGAATTTTTTTGGGCGTTGCTGAAATTAGGGATGAGCTAAGAGTTGGATGAATTGAAACGAAGTTTCAATGTAACGATTCAGGTTGATCAACGCTTGATTGCTCGATCTAAAAGGGTTGGGGAACCCAACCCCTACAATTCCATCTGTTGTTCGGTGTGTAGGGGCGCGGTTTCCGCGCCCTAGATTCGGCTACCTGAATACTTACGTTTCAATTCATCCTGCTATTCAGCAACACCTTTTTTTGTCCCTAGGTTGATCGGCGAGTTCGTGTTAATTTATAGAAATATTTCAATCTGTTAATGATTAATTTAGTTCTGTAATTAGTTCTATTGCAGACCCCTGAACACTGACCGCAGGATTGGTCAGCCCGGTTTTGCCGTATCCCCACGATCATTCAGGATCAATGCGGGGTTCATATTTTTAGCTTGGTGTGAACGATGAAAATTGGATCTGAGGCTCATAAAGAATTGTTTTGCCGGAGTTTCATGGACAGTTACCTGCCCTATGAACCCGAAACCATGGCCTGGCCAGAGTTGGATGCCGATGCCTTGGCAAAACTACGTGCCATTCCCTTTTGGGAAGAAGCGATCTCCATCGAAACACGAGCCGGAGAAATGGTGAGTGCCTTTGCCGACACCATTGACGATCCATTGTTGCGCGAGGCGATCGCCCTCCAAGGTCGGGAAGAAGCCCGCCACGGTCGGTTGCTGAAAACCCTGATTGAGAAATACGACCTGGGAGCCAAAGCCCGCCCCATCGAACCCCTCCCCCGTCGCCTAGAGCCTGCCTTTATTGAATTCGGTTACGACGAATGCCTCGACTCCTACTTTGCGTTTGGGATGTTCGGCATTGCCCGTCGCGCCGGATTTGTCCCCGATTCCCTCTTCACCCTATTTGACCCCATCTTGGACGAAGAAGCTCGTCACATTGTCTTTTTCGTCAACTGGATTGCCTATTTGCAAACCAAACGGGGACGCGGAGCCGGATGGTTGCGGAACATCAACTCCGGCCTCAACTATGCCCGTTCCCTGAAGCGGCAAATTTCCACCTTCGGCAGTTCCACCAGTGAAGGCTTCACTGCCAAAGGTGCCTCAACCTTCGACATGGACTTGACCCTAGAAGATTTCCTCGCCACCTGCGTGGACGAAAACCGCAAGCGCATGAGCAAATTCCATCCGGCCCTGCTGCAACCAATGCTGCTCCCTCGGTTGTCGATGTTCGCCCTGCAAGTGATTCGCCTGTGGCCATTTCGCAAGTCCCGCCCCATGCCCAGCCTCAACCCCAAGGTGAACTGAAGTTAAGCAGGAAAGGGGAAAGGGTGAAGGGTAAAGTGTGAAGGGTGAAGAATCTTGAGTCACCTGAACAGTTACCTTTTACCCTTCACCCTTTAATCCATGTCTCCCTTTGCTGAGTTAATTGGTCAACCCCAAGCGGTGGAGTTACTCACCCAGGCGATCGCCCGCGATCGCGTGGCTCCAGCGTACCTGTTTGCCGGGGCGACAGGGGTGGGGCGCAGTTTGGCGGCAGAGTGTTTTATTGAACTGGTGTTTCACCAACAGCGGGGCGATCGGGCTACGGAGCAGCGACCGGAGGTATTGCGGCAACGGGTGCGGCAACGCAACCATCCCGATTTGCTGTGGGTGGAACCGACCTACCTGCACCAAGGTAAGCGACTCTCGGCCAAGGAAGCGGAAGAGGCCGGGGTGAAGCGACGGGCACCGCCGCAAATTCGTTTGGATCAAATTCGCGAAGTCACCCAATTCCTCAGCCGTCCGCCGTTGGAATGTCGGCGATCGCTGGTGGTGTTGGAGCAGGCAGAAACCATGGCTGAACCGGCTGCCAATGCGCTGCTGAAAACGTTGGAGGAACCCGGACGCGCTACCTTAATTCTAATTGCCCCCAGTGTGGAATCGTTATTGCCCACGCTGGTGTCCCGCTGTCAGCGCATCCCGTTCTATCGGTT
>CAZJZR010000789.1:0-2339 GCA_964550475.1 uncultured bacterium | reverse complement strand
CAATTGTTTACACGACGCATTATTTCGTAACCACGATTATTTATCCGCCCATTAAGCTGGGATTAGTGGCTCATGACTGACCGAGTTCCGTTATCGTCTACCCCAATCAGAACTGAGTACAACGTCCGTCGTAACGAACCCACCACAGGAGCAAACCCCATGCAAGTGCCGCTGATCGGTAAAATCAGACCTCCTGCCCCGTGGGCGATCGCCCTGATTGCCGCCGGATTAGTCAGCAGTGGGGCGGTGGTTTACATGGCGGTTCGCAGTGGCCAAACGACTCAAGATCAATTGGCGACCATGACCACGGAAGTTGCCCGTACCAATTTAACAGTGCGGATTATTGCCAGTGGCACCATCCGCCCGATCAAAACTGTCAATCTTAGTCCCAAGACCGCTGGCCGGTTAGAAGTTTTAGAAGTGGAACAAGGCGATCGCGTCCAACAGGGACAGGTGATTGCTCGGATGGAAAGTCGGGATTTGCAAGCGCAGTTAATGCAGGCACAGGCCAGTTTGGAGCAAGCCAGAGCGCGATTGGCAGAACTCCGGAATGGCACCCGCTTTGAGGAATTAGCCCAAGCCCGTGCCAATGTCCGCCAAGGGGAAGCCCAGGTAACCCAGGCCAGATCTCGCCTGCAATTGGCGGATGAACGGGCACAGCGCAACCAAATGTTGCAAACCGAGGGGGCGATCGCCCGCGATCGGCTTGATGAAGTGATGAACGAACGCCGCAGTGCCGAAGCGGCTCTGGCGCAGGCTCAAGCCAACCTAGTGCAACTGCGGGAACGCCTGAGCCAACTGGAAAATGGCACGCGATCGGAAGTCTTGGCACAGGTTGCCGCCCAAGTGAAGGAATCCCAAGCCCGGGTGCGTGCCATCCAAGTCCAACTGGAGGATACGGTGATCCGTGCCCCCTTTGACGGCATCATCACCCAACGCTACGCCGACCCCGGAGCCTTCGTCACCCCCACCACCTCGGCCTCCGCCACCGCCTCCGCCACCTCCACCTCCGTCGTTGCCCTCGCCAGCGGGTTGGAAGTCCTCGCCAAGGTGCCGGAAGTGGACATCGGTCAGATTCGCCTCAACCAAAAAGTCGAAGTGATTGCTGACTCCTACCCCGACCAAGTGTTTGAAGGCCGCGTCCGGTTAATTGCCCCGGAAGCGGTGGTGGAACAAAATGTCACCTCCTTTGAAGTGCGAGTGGATTTGGTCACCGGATTGGATAAGTTGCGTTCTGGGATGAATGTGGATGCCACGTTCTTAGGGCAGCAAATTCAAAACGCGCTGGTAATTCCCACCGTGGCGATCGTCACAGAAAAGGGAGAAACCGGAGTCTATTTACCGGGCAGCACTGACCCCAAGAAAACCCAATTCAAACCCGTCACCTTCGGAGCTACCATCGGCAACCAAACCCAAGTCTTACGCGGACTGACCGCTGGGGAACGGGTTTACACCGATTTGCCCAAGGACAAGGAAATGGAGTTAAAGAAACAGGGTAATTAGTCAAGGGTACTTGTCTGAGCAGATCTAAAGTCCATTGGTAAAAATTCAGCCTGCCCAAGTAAAACCTGGCAAAATTAAGACTGGTTAAGGCAAGACTGGTTAAGGCTAGTAATTGCTAGCTGAGATTAACTTGCGTGGACGCGCTTTGCTTGGATTGATTTCGGTTGGATTGTCAGCCTTCACAGTTTCCCCGATAGAACTTGTCGAAGGGATCGGGGTGCAGTGAACGGTTAGGTTGGATTTACTTAGGACAGCAGGAAACGGCAGATGACAAGTTGGTATGAAATTGCAGGCGGGATTACAGCACCCAAGGGCTATCGGGCAGCGGGGATTGCTGCTGGGTTGAAGCCATCCGGATTACCCGATTTGGCCTTGATTGTGTCGGATGTGGAGGCGATCGCGGCGGGGGTGTTCACCACGAACCAAGTCTGTGCCGCCTGTGTGGATTACTGTCGCCACAGTTTAGAACAGAAACCCAGTGCCCGTGCCATTCTCTGCAATGCTGGACAGGCCAATGCCGCCACGGGTGCCCAAGGATTAATTGATGCCCAAGAATCTGCCCTATTGATTGCCCAAGCATTGGATATTCCCTCAGAGGCGGTGTTGTTGGCCTCTACGGGCGTGATTGGTCAACGGATTCGCATGGACGCATTGCGAGCGGGTATTCCCCAACTGGTCGCCGCCCTCAGCGAAACCGGAGCCGATGCGGCGGCCAAGGCCATCACCACCACAGATACGGTCACCAAAACCATTGCCCTAGAGATGATGGTGGGCGATCGCCCCGTGCGAATTGGCGGGATGTCCAAAGGGGCAGGGATGATTCACCCCAACATGGC
>CAZJZR010000788.1:0-2342 GCA_964550475.1 uncultured bacterium | reverse complement strand
CCCAGTGTCGGATGCGCTAGGCTGTAGCCGTCAAGCAGTAACCGTTCACATCCCCACGTGGGAAAAGGGTTGCGGGCTACGCCCGCTGGTTCCTCCCCCAAGGGGGAGTGAACGGTTACGTAAAGCACCATGGGTAATCGATTTTCCCACCAGTCCCTTAGCAAAACCAACACCCGTTAGTCAGTGGTATTAGAGGAGTAAATTTACGGTGAACGCGGCGGATATTTTTCAAAAGGGCGGAATCGCCATGGTTCCCCTACTCATTCTCTCCATCCTCTCCCTCAGTACCATTATCGAACGGTTATGGTTTTGGGCTTCCATCCTCACCAAGGAGAAGATGGTGGTGGATCAAGTGTTAGAAGCGGCTCGCCACGACTGGTCGGTCGCGGCGGGTTTGGCACGGCAGGCTAGTGAACAACCCATTGGGCGGTTCTTGGCGGCTCCCTTGCAATTGCAAAACCCCGAACCTGATGTCTTTCGCCTGTCGCTAGAATCCGCTGCCAACGAAGAACTGACAGCTATGCGGCGCGGTGAAAAAGTGTTGGAGGCGGTGATTGCCCTCTCCCCGTTGTTAGGACTGTTTGGCACGGTGGTGGGGTTGATTCGCTCGTTGTTGTCGATTCGGATTGGCGATATTGGGACTGCGGCGACCTCCGGGGTGACGTTGGGGATTGGGGAAGCGTTGATCAGTACGGCGGCAGGGCTAGTGGTTGCCATCACCAGCTTGGCCTTTTATCGGCTATTCCAAGGTTTTTTGTTTACTCAGGTGAAGGTATTCCGGAAATCTGGCAACGAATTGGAATTGTTATATCTACAACGCCGTCCAGCTAAAACGAATAGCAACACCACCCATTCCATCCCAGAACTGCCAACGGTTGGCGGTGCCACTGCCGCATCGGAATCGTCGAGCTAGTTGTTGGGTAGACTAGATTGCATTGATTTGCTGGATTTAGATTTAGCTGCTCACCATGTCAACCCAATCCCGGTCTCACCTCATCTCCACTTTGGCCGCGATCGCGGTCATTTTAGCGGCGATGGCCGGAGTGGGGAGTTTACAGCAACCCCGGTTACAAGCCTTCAAAACCCGTACCGAAACGGCATCGGTGGAAACATTGCGGCGCGATATTGAAGTGGAACGCGCCCAATTGCAACTGCTGAGTAAAACGCCGTCCTTTGGCTTTAATAACTTATTGGCAAACTGGGTCTTTTTGCGATTCTTGCAGTATTTTGGCGATGTCCCTGCCCGCGATCGCACCGACTATCGCCTGAGTCCAGAGTATTTTGAAGTAATTCTGGCACGGGATCCGCGATTTATTGACGCTTACCTGTTTTTGTCGGTTAGTACGTCCATCTTTGCTGCCATGCCAGATCGGACGGTTGGCTTAATGAACCAAGGCGTGGCCACACTGTCCCCCCAAGCCCCCCCCTATGCCTACAAAGTTTGGCGATGGAAGGGAATTGATGAACTGTTGTTTTTAGGTGATGGTGCAACTGCCCGTCAGTCATTTATCAAAGCGGCGGAATGGGCAAGGATGTATCCCGATCCAGAAAGTCAGCAATTTGCTGACATATCCGCCAGTGCTGCGGCCTTTCTTACCCGCAATCCCGACAGTCGGATGGCTCAAATTGCCGCTTGGACGATGGTTTTAAGCAATGCCTTTGACGATCGCACCCGTAAAATTGCTGTTGATCGGATTGAACAATTGGGTGGGAAGCTAGTTAGCACTCCGGAGGGTGGCTTTAGAATCATTCCGCCTGCGGTTGATTAAGCAGTGCTGCTGAATAGCAGGATGAATTGCAACTCTTAACTCATCCCTAAATTCAGCAACGTTGATTAAGCTGTGTTTAAGTCAAGGCCGCATGTCCAACTGAATAGTTCCGTTCTACTTTGATGTCTGCCTGTTTGATGTCCGCCTGTCCTGCCTGTGGCATCCGACCCCATCAGCCATTCCAGCTTTAACCATTCCAGCTTGAACCATGCCAGATTTAACCGACACAATTACCCTTCAGGTCAATGGCCACGCCCAATCCTGTCCACCACACACCTGTTTACCTGACCTGTTAACTCAGTTAGGCTTTAATCCCCGGCTAATTGCGATTGAATACAACGGGGAGATTCTACATCGTCAATTTTGGGAGCAGACGTATATGCAAGCGGGCGATCGCCTAGAAATCGTCACTATCGTTGGCGGCGGTTAACCCGTGTCGATGGAGGACACAGGGACAAATCAAACCTGCTCCCATAACTTACGCTGCAAGGAATGAAGATTAAATCAATTCCAGTGTAGGTGCAGGTTTAGCCGATCAATCTGCATCCTGCGATGGATGCATCACAAGTCAGA
>CAZJZR010000787.1:0-2342 GCA_964550475.1 uncultured bacterium | reverse complement strand
TCCGCTGTCATCAGAATTTGCACTTCCACCTGTTGCGCCGCATCCTTCGCCACTAAGGCATAACTACTGCCAGCCGTCACCAGTTGCCAGTCGGGATTCTTCAAGCTGACTTTTTGGTAAACCACCTGCGGCAACCCAATGCGGATCACCACATCCGGTTGAGCTTGGGGATACAGGTAGAGTTGTTGGCGGAGCGTATCCAGCTCCAGCTTTTGTACCGTCAGGCTGCGTTCTTGGTTGTTATCCGGTTTACGCCAATACAGCGTAATACCACGCATCTCCGGTTGGATGACAATGTATTGTTCATCAAACCGTTGCAATTCCCAATCCAACTCCATCGCGGGGATGGCTGGGGAAATCAACCGTTGTCGCCAAGTGATTTCTTTGCCGTTCAGGTTGCTGATCCATTGACTGATGCTGGCAAAGTTGTTGCCATTATCGGGGTCACTGCTGCCATATTGCCAGAGAAGTTTAAGCTGCATAATCTTTCGGAGAAGGTTGCTATAGCCATCCTAACTGAGTAACCAACCGGACGGGGGCAACTGGTTAGTGACTGGTTTAGTTCTTGGTTAAACGGGCTGGACAAGGGTTTTCCCGTTGACTGTTCGAGGCTAGCCGCAAATGACAATATCAAGGTTTGGCAATGATTGAAAATTAAATGATGTGGGAGTCATTCCATTCGCTAAAGAGTTTCTGATAATTTAACGGGAGTAGATTTTACTCACCTTAAGCGGTAAAGCCATGACAGTCGGGGAATTCAAGCCGGGTTTAGAAGGAGTACCAGCCACTCTGTCCAGCATTAGTTATGTGGATGGGCAGAAGGGAGTTCTAGAATATCGGGGAATTCCGATTGAAGAATTGGCTGAGAAGAGCACATTTTTGGAAACGGCCTATTTGCTGATTTGGGGACAATTGCCCACCCAAGATGAATTGGCCGAATTTGAGCACGAAATTCAGTACCATCGCCGGATTAAGTATCGGATTCGGGACATGATGAAGTGCTTCCCCGAAAGTGGCCACCCGATGGATGCGTTGCAAGCCTCGGCAGCGGCATTGGGGCTGTTTTACGGTCGCCGCGATTTGGACAATCCCGCTTACATCCGTGGTGCGGTGGTGCGGTTGTTGGCCAAAATCCCCACCATGGTGGCGGCGTTTCAACTGATCCGCAAGGGGAATGATCCGGTGCAGCCCAACGATAATTTGGGGTATTCCGCCAATTTTCTCTACATGCTGAACGAGCGGCAACCGGATCCGATCGCCGCCCGGATTATGGACATCTGCCTGATCCTGCACGCGGAACACACGATCAACGCCTCCACCTTCTCGGCCATGGTGACCGCTTCTACCCTCACCGATCCCTATGCGGTGGTGGCCTCGGCGGTGGGGACGTTGGCAGGGCCACTACACGGCGGTGCCAGCGAAGAAGTGATCCTGATGTTGCAAGAAATTGGCTCCGTTGACCGGGTGGAAGCCTATGTGGACAACAAAATTGCTCGGAAATCCAAGATCATGGGCTTTGGCCACCGGGTGTATAAGGTGAAAGATCCGCGTGCCATCATCCTGCAAAAGCTGGCGGAACAGTTGTTTGAGAAGTTTGGCAGCGATGAATATTACGATGTGGCCGTTGAATTGGAACGGGTGGTGGCCGATCGCATGGGTCACAAGGGCGTGTATCCCAACGTAGACTTCTACTCTGGGCTGGTTTACAGCAAGTTGGGCATCCCCACCGATCTATTTACCCCTGTGTTTGCCATTTCCAGGGTGGCGGGTTGGCTGGCACACTGGAAAGAACAGATTGGTGAAAACCGGATTTTCCGACCCACCCAAATTTATACGGGTTCCCATGGCGTGTCTTATGTGCCGATGGAGAATCGTGAGGATCCCTTGTCTGAGGTGATTGGCGTGTAGGCGCGGTGGTAATTGAGGGCGATCGCGAGGGGGGTGTAGGGTCTCACCCCTCTTGTCGATCTTAGAAAGGATTGTAAACATAGGTACAGTGACGATTTTCAGGAACTCCAGCCCTCAGGCCAACACGTCTGGGGGATTTTTTTATGGATTTTTGCTACCCGTGCCATCAACCGCTGCTGATCCCTTACCGTTCCTTGAGCGCAGCCGAAAGGAACGGTAAGGCATCGCCCCAAGATCATCAACCCTCGAACAATTCATTCAGTCAATTAACTTGCGTCTCCCGGAGAAGCATAGGACTATAGATCTGGTTGTAACGATCTGTTTGTAACCGTTTACCCAATTTGGGAGAAGGGGAGCTGGATTCAAAGTCTCTCTCCCCAATTTGGGCTACCGTGTATACAGATCTTGGGACGAGAGTTGTTATCCCCGCATTA
>CAZJZR010000786.1:0-2346 GCA_964550475.1 uncultured bacterium | reverse complement strand
CGGGGGTGAGGGCGGATTCTCCGCGATCGTCGGGAATCCGCCCTTTCAGGGGGGATCTAAGATTACGGGAACAGTCGGTACTGATTATCGAGAATTTCTGGTTGAAAACATTGCTAGAGATAAACGAGGAAATGCAGATCTTTGTGCTTTCTTCTTTTTGAATGCTGGGCAATTAATTCAAGCAGATGGACTTTTAGGTTTGGTTGCAACCAATACGATTGCTCAAGGTGATACTCGTGAAGTTGGGCTGGATCAATTACTGGCAAATCATTTTGTAATTCCTCGTGCAATATCAAGTATTCCTTGGCCTGGAAGTGCAGCACTCGAAGTTGCCTATGTTTGGCTGAAGAAAGGACGATGGAAGCAATCTTATATATTGGACAATCAATCTGTAGACGGGATAACTTCTTTCCTAAAAGAACCAGGAAAAGCTCTTGGAAAACCTTATCCTCTGATTAATAACAAGGACAAGTCGTTTCTAGGAAGTAAAGTCTATGGTCAAGGCTTTGTTATAGAGATTGAAGAAGCCGAAGCCTTGATTGCGAAAAACTCTAAAAACAGAGATGTATTGTTTCCCTATCTGAATGGCGAAGATCTCAACTCTCGCCCCGATCAATCACCGAGTCGCTGGGTGATTAACTTTTGGGATTGGCCGTTGGATGCGGATCATGATGACCCCAAGAAACCAAAAGGTGCGCCCTATGCGGCAGATTATCCTGATTGTTTGGCGATTGTAGAAGAGAAGGTAAAGCCTGAACGCGCTAAAAATAATCGTAAGTTGCGGCGTGAAAGATGGTGGCAGTATGGCGAAGTCGCCCCAGGACTTTATGCGGCGATCGCGGAGTGCGATCGGGTTTTAGTTACTGCTGCTGTTAGTCCAACAACAGCCTTTCATTTTGCACCGAACAATATTGTATTTGCACATAAACTAATTGTTTTTCCAATTGAAACCTATTCTGATTTCGGAATACTTCAATCAACATTTCATCGAGAATGGGCATATCATCATAGTTCAACACTTGGGGGAATTACACTTAATTACTCCCCATCCGACTGCTTTGAAACCTTCCCCTTCCCCGAAACCCTCGACAACCTCGAAGCCATTGGCGAAGCCTACTACACCCATCGCCAAACCATCATGCAAACCCGGCAGGAAGGCTTAACCAAAACCTACAACCGCTTCCACGACCCCAACGAAACCGCAGCCGACATTCAGCAACTCCGAGACTTGCACATTCAGCTCGATCGGCAAGTGGCGATTTCTTACGGTTGGCACGATTTGGTTGGCCCTCATCCCCTAACCCCTTCTCCCCAGGGAGAAAGGGAACAAGAGCGCGTTCTTTCTCCCTCCTCTCCCTGGGGAGAGGGGGCCGGGGGGGGTGAGGGTCTCGGCCACGGCTTCCACACCACCAAACAAGGACTCCGCTTCACCCTCAGCGACACCGCCCGCCGCGAAGTCCTCGATCGGCTGCTCGCCCTCAACCACCAACGCCACGCCGAAGAAGTCGCCGAGGGGTTGCATGATAAGAAAACAGGTAAAGGTAAACAGGCAAAAGGCAAACGTAAAACAGCCGTAATGGAATCGAACATTGGCCATTACACCACCCAAGGCACCCTATTTGGCGACCCTCCACCCACCCAAGGCCAACTGTTTTAGCTGTAGTGGGCATTGCTCACCCTACTTGTCTACGCAACATCTCAACTCTGCACCATCCGAGGCACCCATCTATGAAACAAGTCACCTTTGACCTTCCAGACTACATATCAACCGATGAAGCCAAACTGTTTCTAGCCGCCAAACTATACGAATTAGGCAAACTATCACTTGGTAAATCGGCCAAATTAGCAGGCTATTCCAAAAACACATTCATCGAGCTGATCAGCAAAATGGGCATTGCCGTGATTAACTACCCCCCTGAAGACCTTGAGCGGGAGATCAGCAGTACGGCGGGCTAACTGTCTTAGAACCATTTACCCCATACCGATTTACAGGATGGCTAATTATGCAAACCGTTCAAATCGAACTACCGGATACGATATTTTCCAGCTTACGCAAAGCACCCAAAGAATTCGTTCAAGAAATGCGGATTGCGGCGGCGGTCAAATGGTACGAACTGGGGGAAATCTCCCAAGAAAAAGCTGCCGAAATTGCAGGTCTTAGCCGTGCTGACTTTATCAATACCCTAACCCGCTATCGTGTCTCCGTCTTGCAATACACCGCTGACGAATTGACTGAGGAACTCGCCAATGCCAATTAGCAGTAGGGTGGACATTGCCAGCAGCTTAAAAACGCTGATAGCGCAAGCCTTACCCACCCTACGGGAAGCAAGCTACATCCTCCAACTC
>CAZJZR010000785.1:1224-2357 GCA_964550475.1 uncultured bacterium | reverse complement strand
CAGCGGGGGAAGGGTTGCTGTCACTGCGCTACCGTCAGTTGCGGAATCGGCTAGAGGCAGAAGGATTGTTTGATCCCCAGCGCAAACAATCGCTGCCTGCCCATCCCCAAACCATTGCCGTCGTCACGTCACCCAGAGCCGCTGCTTGGGGCGACATTCAACGGACGCTGAAACGCCGGTATCCCGGTTTGCGCGTCTTGCTGTCCCCGGCTTTGGTGCAGGGGGAGCAGGCTCCGGAGTCAATTGTGGCGGCGATTCAGCGGGTGGTGCAGGATGGTCGTGCTGAAGTGCTGATTGTGTCGCGGGGCGGCGGGGCGGTGGAAGATATGGCCTGTTTTAATGATGAGCGGGTGGTGCGGGCGATCGCCGACTGTCCCATTCCAATCATTTCCGGCATTGGCCACCAACGGGATGAATCCTTGGCCGATTTAGCAGCGGATGTTTGTGCCCACACACCCACAGCGGCGGCGGAACAAGCGGTGCCCCTGTTAGCCGATTTACAAGCTGCCCACCAGGAGCAAATCCTGTTGCTTCAGGACGCGGTGCAGTCCTATCTGCACATGGAAACCGATAAATTGCAACGCTTAGGAGAACGATTACGCAAAGCCCAAGTCCAGCGGCAGGTGCAACAGGAACGGCAAGCCTTAGCGTGGTTGCGGCAACGCTTGATCCAATCGGCCACCCGTCGATTCACCCGTGCTGAACAACAATGCCAATTTCTCGCCCAAACCTTGGCCAGCTTAGATCCGGCAGCGGTGTTGCGGCGCGGTTATGCCGTTGTGCGGCAGACCAATGGCGCGATCGCCCGTGCCGCCACTGATTTGCAACCAGGACAACCAATTCAGGTGCAGTTGGGGCAGGGCTACATCACCGCTGAAGTCACAACGGTTGAATCGTCTGTCATCCCGACTGGAATTCAGCCCAATCGCCCCTAACCGATGATTTCAGGGTAAACTGACTCAGATTGTCCGCGACCCTCCATACTGCTTTTCCCCACTATTTTTATTGTTTTTTATCCAGTCCTTCTGAGCCTGTGCGCTCATCTCGTAGATTCTATAGATCAATCCTTTAACAAATGGCCAACTTAGTTGGCCAGTGGGTCAAGGGTAGTCCCCCCCATCCATCCCTTCATC
>CAZJZR010000785.1:0-1178 GCA_964550475.1 uncultured bacterium | reverse complement strand
CAGCGATTCGACCTGGAACTATGAAGCCACCGTAAGCCAAATTGAGGCGATCGTCGCGCGCATTGAATCGGGTGACCTGGATTTGGCCGATGTGTTCGAGCAATTCAGTGCGGCAGTGGACTATTTACGACAATGTGAAGCATTTTTGGCCGATAAACAACAACAAATGGATGTGTTGATTGAAACCTTGATAGATGAGAAAGACTGACCGCATTGAAGTTTGCAGCAATTTTATCCCGAATTACTCTATAGCCGCTAACCACCTCTCAAACACCCTCTTAGATCAGAGAATGGAATGTTGGTCAACCGGAATAGTTCCAGTTGTGGACTACTGCGGTTGAGTAAAGGATTTAAAGGTCAAAATTGTCGGTTGGCGCGTGCAATTTAAGAGCACGGCATCCGAGAAGATTTTTTGCTTGATTTGCAAATCTGACTGATCCCGATTGCTGATTTGCTTTGGCTGATTTAGATTCTGGGCTTGTAGAAGATATAGATGGATAGCTTTATAAAACGTCTTTTTATTCGCGATCGTGAAATGCTGGCTCAATACCTGTTCAAGGTCAGACAGATGGTTTTCAAAAAACAACGGTTGTCGTATTAACAACCAGATTCTTGTCTGAAGTTTGGGCAGAGCAAGGACAAAACTATTCATGCTTTGTTGATCAATTTGGTCTGAATTGAAAGTTTCAACAGCATAAATTGGTGCATCATACCCAAAATAATGTGTAATAAATGGGCAGGTTCGACTATTAATAATAGAAAGGGCGATCGCATCTCCTTTCTGATAGTTTTCGCTAATCGTCATATTTGCACTACGCCAGTCCATCATTCTTGACTCATACGAATTATAGTAGGCATACAACTGTCCTCCAACTGCAAGCACATACAACAGAAATAGCATCACACTAGTAGTACGTTGGTAACGATAAATTTGGACAAATCCCTCCGCAATTAAAATAAAAAAGCAAGGAGAGATAAATGCAATATAGCGATCGAGTAATTCAAGGCTCGTAAAACTAGCTGCACCAAATAGAAATATGACTGGAATACTCAACCATGCGGCAACCCATATAAGTCGATAATTATAATTTCTTCTCAAGATGGCACCAATCAATAGTCCGATCAATAATATGCCAATTAATTGGTAAAATCGTGATAAAAGACCATGTCCATGAGTT
>CAZJZR010000784.1:0-2362 GCA_964550475.1 uncultured bacterium | reverse complement strand
TGAACTGGCCGGATTGGATTAAAAACTCCCGCAGGTAAGCCCGATAACTGGCCTTCTCCGCCACTTCCTCCGCCAGGATATCCGCTGCCCCCTTCAGCGCGTCCTCTACCGACTGCACGCCCTTCTCCGCGTTAATGTACTTCGCCGCTTCCGGTTCCAAGGGTTGCGCTGCCGCTTGGGGGGTGTTCAGTGATTTAATCCAAGCGGCCAGCGGTTCCAGCCCTTTTTCGCGGGCAATGGTGGCGCGGGTGCGGCGTTTGGGGCGATAGGGTAGGTACAGGTCTTCCAGTTCCGTCTTTTGCAAACAGCCTTCGATCTGGGCTTGCAGGGCGGGAGTGAGTTTGTCCTGTTGGGCGATCGCCGCCAAAATCGTCTGTTTGCGCTCTTCCAACTCGGTCAAGTAGGTGTAGCGATCCCACAAATCCCGCAACTGTACCTCATTCATCTCCTCTGTTCGCTCTTTGCGATACCGAGCAATGAACGGAATTGTGGCTCCTTCGGTCAGCAGTTCCAAGGCATTCGCCACTTGGGCAGGACGCAGGGACAGTTCTTCGGCCAAGACGTGAGGAATGTTGAGCATGGCAATGCAGCGATCGACAGATGAATCAGCAGAGGGATGAGGACGCGATCGCATCCCCGGACAATTACCCTACCACCGAAGCCCTCTCCCATGGTACTGGGATCTCCCACTACGGATCACACGGTTACCCATTCGATCCCTGCCGCGTCCTGGTATTGCCCAGTTGATATTGCTCGGTTGATATTGCTGGGTTGATATTGCCCAGTTTTTATCGTCCAGACTCACCCGCAGGCTAAACTGCTGTCAGAATGGAACAAGACACGCTTATCCCTTCACCAGCATTTGGCATGGCAGTAGACAATCAACCCACCCCATCACCAGCCACTCCATCGCCCGATCCGCAAACACGGGCAAAGTTTTGGCACAGTCAGCGGGAAAACTTTCAGATCTTGGCGGTGGCGTTGATCATTGCTCTGTTGATTCGTCTATTTATTGCTGAACCTCGCTTCATCCCCTCGGATTCCATGGTGCCGACCTTACAGGTGGGCGATCGCCTCGTGGTGGAAAAAGTCTCCTATCGCTTCCATCCGCCTAGACAAGGGGACATCATTGTGTTTGACCCGCCGCCATTGTTGCAAGGGCAAGGGTATAGCCACGACCAAGCGTTTATTAAACGGGTGATTGGCTTACCGGGTCAGGTGATTCGGGTGAAACAGGGGAAGGTGTATATTAACGACCAACCAGTGACCGAGGATTATCTGGTCGAACCACCCAACTATGAAGGTGGGCCAATCACCGTTCCGCCCGATGCCTTGTTTGTGCTGGGTGACAATCGCAATAATAGTAATGACTCCCATGTCTGGGGCTTTTTACCCCAACAAAATGTGATTGGTCGGGCATGGTTCCGCTTCTGGCCGCTCGATCGCATTGGCTCTCCCAACTTGTCGGTAAGTTGATCTGAAACCAAGGAGATTTGCTGCATTGGATATTCCACGGATCTTCAACATTACCGAAAGTGCTCACCGCATCCATAACCCGTTAACAGCCGAGAAGCTCGCGACTCTGGGGGCGGGTCTGCGTCTGGAAACGGAAACCCGAGTGCTCGACCTCGGCAGCGGTTCGGGGGAGATGCTGTGTACTTGGGCACGCGATTACGGAGTGATCGGCACTGGCATTGACATGAGCCAGTTGTTCACCGAGCAAGCGAAACTCCGGGCTGAAGAACTCGGTGTGGCTGATCAAGTCCAGTTCATCCATGGTGATGCTGCTGGCTTCGTTTCTGAACAGAAGGTCGGTGTGGCCGCCTGTCTCGGTGCGACCTGGATCGCTGGGGGCGTTGTCGGCACCATTCAGCTTCTGGCGCAGAGCCTCAGCCCCGGCGGGATCATCCTGATCGGCGAACCCTACTGGCGGCAGTTACCGCCGACGGAAGAGGTGGCCAAAGGGTGTCTTGCCAGTTCAATCTCGGACTTTCTGCTGCTGCCAGAACTGCTCGCCTCGTTCATCCGCCTCGGCTACGATGTGGTGGAAATGGTTTTGGCAGACCAAGACAGTTGGGACAGATACGAAGCGGCCAAGTGGCTCACCATGCGCCGATGGCTGGAAGCCAATCCCGATGACGAGTTGGTGCCGGATGTTCGCGCCACATTAACCTCGGAACCTGTGCGGTACGCCACTTACACACGCGAGTACCTGGGTTGGGGCGTGTTCGCGCTGATGGCACGGTGATTAGGGGATGACCGGACGACTCAGATGTAGTGACAACGTAAGTTGTTATTTAAGTTGCTATGACCGTTAGGCTTTCAATGCCGACACAGTTGCTCCAGCACGGTTACCAACTCG
>CAZJZR010000783.1:0-2369 GCA_964550475.1 uncultured bacterium | reverse complement strand
GCTGGATGCTCGATCGAAGCGATTAAAAAGTGGGTGTATCACTATGGCCTGACGCTGAACAAACGCCCCACCCCCTTTCAGCCTGGGTTTACACCATGGAATAAAGATAAACCGGGCTATCGGTTGAATTTATCACCCACCAGTTTAGAACAGCGGCGAGAAAATGCCATTCGCTACACCCAGCGAGGGGAACAGTCAAATTTCTGGAAGGGGGGCACATCCGAATCACGGGAATTGATCGGAGCATGGACGCGCCAAATGGCTCCCCAAGTCCACGCCAAATTCAATTACATCTGCCAACGCTGTGGAGTGCGAGGGAAGGAACTACACGCCCATCATCTTGTCCCCGTGTTTGCGGATGAATCTTTAGCCTATGAATTTGAAAACTTGGTTAGTCTGTGTAAAGACTGTCATGAGTACATCCATCACCACAACTTAGAAGCTGAATTTGCGGCTCACTTTCAACCCATTACCGAACCGATCAACTGGCAATCTAAACCCAAACCCCAAGGTCGGAAACTGCGTCCCCATCCCCTGACGGTCATTCGGGTTGATTATTTAGGGGTGCAAATGACCTATGACCTAGAAGTGGAAGGGGATTGGCATAATTTTGTGGCCAATGGATTGGTGGTGCATAATTCGTTCCGCTATACCGGACAACGGATAGTGGATGTGGTTGATGGGAAGCGGGAGTTGGAAGAGGTGTTTTACCTGCGTCCCCTCGGCTTTTACACCGATCGCCAAGGCAAAAAGTACGAATACACCGCTGAACAACGGCAGCAGGACGTGGAGTGGTGTTTGCTGGCCTGTCAACGGTACAAAGAGCGGATTGATCAAGGGTTTGCTGAGGAACATGCGCGGGGGCTGATTCCGTTTGATGTGCGGCAACATTGGGTGATGTCAGCCAATGTGCGATCGCTGATGCACCTGCTTGACCTGCGTTGGAAAGGCGATGCTCAACTGGAAGCCCAGCAATTATGCGATGCCATCTGGCCGCATTTTCAAGCCTGGGTGCCGGCGATCGCCGCTTGGTACGAAGCCAACCGGATGAAAAAAGCCCGTCTAGCCCCTTAAGCATCGGCAGCACCAACCCGATTCCACACCGACGATTCAGACCGGGATCATCGGAAACAGTTACTATGGTTTATATACGTTCTGTATGAACATTTTTGTTTAATCCCATTGCCAACTGTGAATCTGCCCCAACCCGCCGCCAACTCGCCATCCTCGACCGTAGACCCATCCCCGGTTACCGCCTCCTATCAATTCGACTCGATCGAAGCTGCCTTAGCTGACCTAAAAGCAGGGCGTTGCATTGTCGTGGTGGATGATGAAAATCGGGAAAATGAGGGCGATTTAATTTGTGCCGCACAGTTTGCCACCCCCGACATGATCAACTTCATGGCTGTGCAGGCGCGGGGGTTGATTTGTTTGGCGATGACGGGCGATCGCCTCGATCAACTCGACCTGCCGTTGATGGTCACCAACAACACCGACAGCAACCAGACCGCCTTCACCGTCAGCATGGATGCCGCCACCCACTTGGGCGTGACCACGGGCATCTCCGCCGAAGACCGGGCACGCACCATCCAGGTTGCCCTCAACCCCATGACCAAACCGGCTGACCTGCGCCGTCCGGGGCACATTTTCCCGATTCGGGCGCGGGATGGCGGCGTACTGAAACGGGCGGGGCACACGGAAGCCGCAGTGGACTTAGCCCAGTTGGCGGGACTGTACCCCGCTGGCGTGATTTGCGAAATCCAGAATCCCGATGGCTCGATGGCGCGGCTGCCGGAACTGGTGGACTACGCCCAACACCATGGGTTGAAGCTGATCAGCATTGCCGATTTAATTGAGTATCGGCTGAAGCACGAACGGTTTGTCTATCGGGAAACCGTCGCCACATTGCCCAGTCAGTTTGGCGAATTTCAACTCTACGGCTACCGCAACAGCTTGGACAATTCCGAGCATGTGGCGATCGTCAAAGGCGATCCCGCCACCTTCAGCCAGCAGGCGGTGATGGTGCGGGTACACTCGGAATGCTTGACGGGCGATGCCTTGGGGTCGCTGCGCTGCGACTGCCGGATGCAACTGCAAGCGGCGATGAAAATGATTGAACACGCGGGGCAGGGGGTGGTGGTGTACCTGCGACAGGAGGGGCGCGGCATTGGTCTGTTGAACAAGCTGAAAGCCTATTCGTTGCAGGATATGGGCTTGGACACCGTGGAAGCCAATGAACGGTTGGGCTTTCCGGCGGATCTGCGGAACTACGGGGTAGGGGCGCAAATCCTGAATGATTTGGGCATCAAACAAATTTGTCTGATTACCAATAACCCGCGCAAAATTGTCGGTTTGAAGGGCTACGGCTT
>CAZJZR010000782.1:0-2375 GCA_964550475.1 uncultured bacterium | reverse complement strand
TACGCACCCAAATTGGTCTGCTGAACCGCCCCGACCTCTGGGGCTTGTGTGGCTTGGTGTTGCTGGTGGCGATCGCGGGCAAATACATCGGCACCTATGGAGCGGCGCGGGTGTGCCGTCTGCCGCACCGGGAAGCCTCTGCCCTCGGCGTTTTGATGAACACACGGGGGTTAACGGAACTGATTCTGCTCAACATTGGCCTCAGTTTGGGGGTGATTTCGCCCCTCCTGTTCACCATGTTGGTGATCATGGCGTTGGTGACCACGTTTATGACCTCGCCGCTGCTGGAGTGGATTTATCCCAAGCGAGAAATTCGCCTGACCAAAACCGAGGGGGCAGACGTACTTCCCAGCGGCGATCGCCCCAGTTCTGTCTATCGCATCTTGGTGCCCATCGCCAACCCCAGCACCCAGGGCGGCTTAGTCAACCTCGCCGTACAACTGGCCTTTCCCCAGTCCCTCACCTCGGCCTTGGCGATCCATCGGGCGGCAGTCTATCCACTCAGCCTAATCGAAATCGTTGAGGACTACGCCTTTGCCAGCACCCCGGTGGAAGTGAATCGGCAAATGAGTCAAGCCAAAGGACGGTTGGATCAACTGGTGAACCAACTGCAACCGCCAGAGATCCGCCAAGCCGTTCATCCAATCATTCGCGTATCCACCGATGTAGCACGGGAAACGACGGCGATCGCCGCTGCCGAAAAAATCGATCTGGTACTCTTGGGCTGGCATCGCCCCACCTTTAGCACCAATCGCTTAGGCGGACGGGTGGGGCAAATTCTCTCCATGACGCAGACGGATGTGGCGGTCTTCGTTGATCGGCAACCACTGCAATTCAACACGATTTTGGTGCCCTACGCCTCCAGTCTGCATGACGATTTAGGACTGGAACTGGCATTTCGGCTCTTGCTGCACCATCCCAATTGTCATCTGACGGTGTTGCGGGTGTGCTTGCCACCCAACCCACCGCCATCGCTCAGCTACGAATTTCGCGCCGCCATGGATGCGTTGCCAGTCGGAGTCCGCGATCGCATCCAAATCCCCATCCTGGAAGCGGATGACCCCCTGCAAGCCGTCGTAGACGCATCCGCCACCGTCAACCTGACCATTGCCGGAGCCAGTCGGGAATGGGGCTTGGAACGGCAAACCCTCGGTTACTACGCCGACGAACTAGCCACCCGTTGCCGCTCCTCCCTGTTGATTACCCGCAAATACAGCCGTGTCACCTCCCACCTCAGTTCCGCCCTGGTGGACTTGGAGTAAATCCGGTTTTGTTTTACGCCCCTGCAACCAATAGGTCACCATTTCGCCCTTGCCTTTGACGGTCAAGCAACCCCGTTCCTCCAGCACATAGTCGGCCTGCAAGCGCACATAGGTGGACTCGGTAACCTGAATCCGACCGGGTAACCCGTGGGACTCCATCCGACTGGCAATATTGACGGCATCGCCCCAGAGGTCGTAGATGAATTTTTTGGTGCCAATCACCCCCGCTACCACTGGTCCCGTGTTGATGCCAATGCGTAAATTCAAGTTGGGTAACCCATTGCGTTGGAAATCTTGCACGACTAATTGCATATCCAAGGCCATGTCAGCGATCGCCTGGGCATGATCCGCACGATGCAGCGGCAATCCCCCCGCCACCATGTAGTTGTCGCCAATGGTCTTAATTTTCTCTAAGCCATGGCGATCGCTGAGGGCATCAAATTCGGAAAAGATTTGGTTCAGCAATGCCACCAATTGATCCGGTGGCGTGTAACTGGACAGTTCCGTAAAGCCCACAATGTCCGCAAATAGGACAGTGACATCGGCAAACCCTTCGGCAATGTTGCGGTTACCCCGTTTCAGGTCTTCGGCGATCGGTAAGGGCAAAATGTTCAGTAACAATTTTTCGGCCTTTTGCCGTTCCGCCTGTGCCTCTGCTTCGGCCACTTGCCGACGGGTCATTTCATCGTGGTTGCGTAAAAAGGATTCGTTAAAGGCCGTAATCACTTCCCCTAGCTCATCCTGCCGTTGCACCGCCATTAAGTAATCCTGCGGATTGCTTCCCGGTTGGCGCAGAGCATCCGATGCGGCCATCAGGCGATCGCGCAGTTGCAAAATCGGTGCGATCGCCACCGTCTGCACCACCAGCATCGTCACCAGCGTAATCACCGCCGCAATTAACAAAATAATCCCGACCAATCGCAGAATGTAGCCATACAGTTGGTTCTGCATTGCCACCGCTTCATGGCGAATCACCAGCACATAATCCCCTTTCAACACCTCCGGGAACCAAATGGCATCGTAACGCCGTTGCGGTTTGAACCAATAGCCGTTCAACGCCTTACCCCGCGCCTGATAGTCGCGCACCACGGCCAGCGTTAGTTCTGGTGGCGC
>CAZJZR010000781.1:0-2381 GCA_964550475.1 uncultured bacterium | reverse complement strand
TCAATCACTGGCACCGCATCTTCGTTTGGAGTCATGGCGATCGCCCCAATGCCTGCACCTCCAATTATAGAAGTCCGAATCTGAGCCTGAGCAACAACTTGCTGTAAGTAGGGGCGAACTGCCGTTCGCCCCTACAGATGCGTGTCTTGGGGCATGACACCGATCCAGGCTTTACACCCGCTCCAAGGGCAGAAAAATCGTCAGGACTTCGCCTTGGTCGGGGCGTTGGCGGACAATCAGCTTGGCTCCCAAGGCTTGGAACAGGTTTTTGGTCACCGACAAATTCAGGCTGAGGCTGCCCGTTTCAGGTTGGAACATCAGCAACTGTCCCAAGGATTTGAGGCTGGGGTCGAGGTAACTACAGGTGGCAAAGGCGCGTCCGTTGTTGGCGATCGCTCCGCCGTCCTTGCCATTGGCCTGCGCTTGCAGTTGCAGTTTCAATTGACTGCCTGCCGACACCACCTGGACTTGGATGTGGCTACCGCTGGGTAAACTGCGGGTAAACCGTTCAATCAGACTGGTGAGCACCTGATCCAGCATGGTGGGGTCGCTGACCACCGTGGGCATTTTGGGCGGCAGGATCACATCCAGCGTGTGTTGCCGTTGGTTGGCCTGCTGTTGCCAGCGGGGAATGCTGTGCTGAAACACCTGCGCTACTGACATTGGCATCAACGGCATGGCGGGTCGTTTGCTGTCGCAGGTTTCCAGTTCCGCCGCTCGGAAGATCAGGCCAAACCGATCAATTTGTTCGGTGCATTCTCGGTCGATCGCCTGCAAATGCTGCAACAAGTCGGGAGCCAGGTTTTTCCGTTTTAATAACAAACGAGTGAGGGTGCGGATGGTCGCTAAGGGGGTGCGGATTTCGTGGGCGATCGCCTGCAATAACTCCACATCGATCGCCTTGGTGTCAGCCGATGGGTTGGGGGGACTGATGCCAGGAGGATGGGGGGTGGCGATTCCAGCGATGGGGCGATCAAGCCGATGGTGCGCTGGGCTGTGGCTGGCGGCCACCACTTCGGTTGGGCTGACCGGATGCGGTGCAACCACCGTCGGTAAACTGGTGAGCACCAATTGGCTGAACTGCATCACCCAGCGGTAGTCTGGGGCGACGGGCGGAAAGTGTTGGAATAGCCGATCCCATTGGTGCAGGTAGTGGGGCGCGGTCAAACTAATCCGCGATCGCAACGCCTTCCACGCTGCCTCTACCACTTCTGGCACAAAGGAAAACTGAAATTGCCGAGTCCCGTCATGGGTACGCCCCAACGCCAGCACCAGACTGAACTGCGCCGTTAGCACCAAACAAAATTGCTCGCTGGTGAGGGGATCAATCGGTAACAGCGGCAGGATGGGGTGGTTCACGGTCACCAAGTCGCACTTGGCACCGGGTAACAGTTGGAACGGCAACCACTGCAAGGGATTAACGGTGTCTACTTTGAATAGCCAGGTGGCGTAGTGGGCGGTTAACCCCGGATGGGTGAGGACGGGCAAAGGGCCAGAGATGACAATGCCGTGCTGGGGTGCGTTGGATTGGGGTGAGTCCGTGACGCTGGGGTTGGCGGATGCCCGTTGTAGCAAGGTATCTAAGGCCGCGATCGCCCCCCGCCATTGGTGCTGCATCCTCTGGTTATGGTCATGATCGGCTAGCGAGTGCTGCAAACCCTCGCCATCGCTGGGGGCAGTCAATTCCTCCCCAACGTTTGGAAATAGTTGACCTGCACCGACGCGATCGGCCAGAGCCAGAACTTCGGTTAAGGTTGGCAGAACCCACGTATCCACCACAGTTCACCTTGCATACAGCGAGAAGATGGTCACTGATTCAGCAGCGGTTGCGGGCAATTGCATTGCGTTGCGCTGCTATCAAATGTCGATTTCATTTCACTTCTAAAGTGACCATATCCTGTTTACAGACCTTTCAGCTAGCAGTAAAACCGAACTCCAGCAGGGAAATTTCACCCTGAGCATCAAAAACCCGGTTTCTTAGGATTATCCGCCAGCAACAGGGTTAATGTCGCAGAAACCGGGTTTCTATTGGTTCTAATTAAATTTGTGTTGTCCACCGTAGGGGCGAAGCATTCCGGCCATGATTTTTCGGTCATTCCCTAACTTAACTACCGGAATGCTTCGCCCGTACAAGGTTATCGGTTCAAACACAAAATTATTGAGAAACCGGGTTTCTAGGTGAGTGTAGTAGTTCCCTGACATTCCCACGCAACCGCCCGTACTAGAATAGGGTGCTAAACGTTCAGATTGGGTAGTTCTACCCCTCGCTTCTCCAGTTATGACTGAGACTCTACGCTTTTTAATGTGTTCACCGGATCACTACGATGTGGACTATGTGATCAACCCATGGATGGAAGGGAATGTCCACAAATCCTCCCGCG
>CAZJZR010000780.1:0-2386 GCA_964550475.1 uncultured bacterium | reverse complement strand
CATGACCATCACGGGCATGATCATCATGGCCATCACCACCATCACCACGACGCGAATCACTTGGAGAACGATGGCTTTACGTCCTTGTCGTTCCAGAGCGATCGCCCCTTCAATATCAAAAAATTCCAATCCTTTTTGGATGAACAGTTGCCGCCCAACGTCTTCCGCGCCAAGGGCATTCTCTGGTTTGATGTCAGCCCCAAACGCCACGTCTTCCACCTCAGCGGCAAACGCTTCTCCCTCACCGATGAAGACTGGAAAGGCGAACCGAAAAACCAACTGGTGATGATCGGTCAAAATTTGGATCATGCACGGCTGTATGGCTTGTTGGAAAAGTGTCTCATCTCTCCCAGCCAAGGGAAGGGATTTGCCAGTAAGTAATGTCCTCACTCGGAGGATGCCCTACGGCTAGGTCGCTGTTCACATCGGGGAGGTTCCATGCGGATTAAAATCTGTGGCATTACCAAACCGGAACAGGCGATCGCGATCGCGCAGTTAGGCGCAACGGATTTGGGGTTTATCTGCGCGTCGTCGTCACCACGCTATGTGACGGCGGCACAGATTGCAGTGGTGGGGCAGGCGTTGCAGGCAGCGGCGATCGCAGTTGGGCGCATTGGTGTATTCGTTAATGCTTCTCTGGCGGAGATTGTTCAGGCGGTGCTGATCGGGGGATTAACGGCAGTACAGTTGCATGGCCAAGAATCCGTGCAGTTCTGTCAGGAGTTGCGGCGATCGCTGACCGAGGCGGGATTTGCCCAGATTGAATTGTGGAAGGCGTTTCGCATTCGTACTGCTGCCGATTTAACCCAAATTGCTGACTACGCTGCGGTGGTAGATGCAGTATTGCTGGATGCGTATCATCCAAATCTGATGGGCGGTACAGGTCAGACGTTAAATTGGGCTGATTTGCAAGGGTTTGCCCCCGCCTGTCCGTGGTTCTTAGCCGGGGGACTGACACCAGACAATGTGACACAGGCGTTGCAGCACGTCCAGCCGGATGGAATTGACTTGTCCAGTGGGGTGGAGCGATCGCCCGGAGATAAGGACTTACAGCGAGTGGCGCACCTGTTTACCCAGTTAGCCAGCAGCCAGATCCGTTAGATCTGTGAATTGACAACGAGGCTGATGCGCTAGCGGCTAAACCTGTCTTTATAGATCCACATAGATCCACCCCGAAACCTCGTCTAAGTTGAGACCTGTAGGTTTGCTTCTTGGGCGGCAAAGTGATTTTTCACCCAAAGGCGGTCAGCCATGGTAAGAGATCGGCATTAATCCGGTGTTGAAGCAGTTACGACTGATTGTTTTGACCCCAAGCAACCCGAAAACTGGCAATTTCCCATGGCTGAATCGTGGTGGCATCAGCCTTCCCCACGGCGGCATCCGCTAGCGGTTCCTCCAAAATATTCACCGCTGCACCCAACTGCAACGGCAATGCACTGCTCAATTGCAGCGTCGCCGTTTCGCCGTGGCATTCGTAACAGCGCAGAATCAGCATTTGCGGGTCATCCTCCGAACGAACTGTCGTCGCGCTTTCGCTTCGCTTCAACGCCGACAGCACCAGATTGGGCGCACCCAGATCCAGCAGACTGGCTTGGGGGGGTAAGGCTAACGTCGCATCCGGTGTCATACCCGGTTCAGGATTGGGGAACCAGACCGTTAGCGGTTGGTTGAGTTCGTAGCCGTGGCGCACTGTTGCCGCCGTTTGCCAGGAACCGGGGTGGGGGTAGAGGGCATAGGTGAACTGGTGCAGGCCGCGATCGCTGCCCGGATCAGGCCAATTGGGACTCCGCAACAACGTTAACCGCAACTGATTCGGCTGGGCATCGTAGCCATATTTGCAATCATTCAGCAAACTCACCCCATACTCGCCATCGCTCAAGTCCGCCCATTGCAGAGCCGGAACCTCCCACTGGGCTTGTTCTTGGGGTGTAGTGGGTTTAGTGGTGCGGGCGATCGCGCCGTAGGGTATCTCATAGGTCGCCACATCCGCCGTCACCGCTAGGGGAAACGCTGCCTTCAGTAACACCTGTTCGGCTTGCCAATCCACCTGGGTTTCCACCCGCACCAACGGCGAATCGTGATGCAGCACGTAATCCTGCTGAATCGTGGACTGACCCAAGCGACGCACCACCCGCAACCGATACTCCAGCGGCCCCTGGGCTAAGGGTTCGATCGCCACCACCTCTGGCGGCGGCAACGGATGGTCAGCATAGTGGGGATCGATGTTCCAGGCATCCCAGTATTGGCCGGAATCCTGAAACGCTTGCAGTTCGTTACCCGCGCCAGCCAAAACTTCCCGCCCGGTGGATTTGTCCACGACGCTGGTCAAATTTCCGGTTTGTCGATCAACGGTGAGGCGGAGGGGCGTAGTTTCGAGAGTCGGTGG
>CAZJZR010000779.1:0-2395 GCA_964550475.1 uncultured bacterium | reverse complement strand
GCGGTTCCATTGGAGCCGCCCCTCTGTGTGTCAATTCCCCTGCAACTACATCAACAGTTCAAGCTGTTGGCGGGAGATTTCAGTCTCTATCTCTTCTCGCAGAATCTCAGCATCCAATTCCAACCCTTGCAACTTGTGGTATTTCTTCTTCAGCCGTAGATCGGCGGTTTCAAAGTTGTAGGAGTAGACGGGGCTGTAGCGGCCATACTTGCGGATAGTGGGGAGAACCACCTCAAATACCCAGGCGCGGAACTTCTCTGCTTCTGGCTTGCGAGAGGCAAAAATCAGCCGATATAGACCGGGTTCGGTGACCGATAGCAGCTCTTGTTTTCCTCCGGGGGTGTCGGTAATAACTACTCCCTTGTAGTTATCGGGGAGGTCCTTGATGGTGTCACGATGGTTCTGAATCCCCAGAATTTCACACACATCCTTGGCTACCCACTCAGGCCGGATGGGGTTACCATTCCAGCGCACATCCTTGTCGCTGAACTCACCGAAGAGAGAAGGTGTTAAGTTAGTCATAGAGGTTACCTCTTGTTGGTGTAGTTGCCCCGGTAGTGTTTAAGCACTACTGGGGCTTTGCATTTAGTTTAGCTGTACTGCGAATAAACGGAGGCTACAATGCCACCAACCACACTGCCAACACTGTAATGCGAAGCCCCTGGGGGATATCCCCCAGGGGCTTTTGTTTTGACTATTCCTTTTTCTTGGGTTGTTCCGGTTCCACCTGTTCCCTCTGTCGATCCCTCACTGAAGCCTCCAGCAGGAATCCAGCCAAATTACTTAGGCTGCGTTTCTCCTCGTTAGCCCATTCTTCCAGTTGTTGGTAAACGGGATCCGGCAGATAGACCGATAAACGCTTCATTTCACTCACCGACTCATCCCTCCATAAAAGCATTAATAAGCCGTATAAGGTCATGATAGCCACATCTGACGCTTTAACGTGGCAGTTTAACGCTTTTATATGTTGACATAGCGCATATATGCGCTACCATTGACCTATGAAACACATACGAACACCCCACGAAATCAGTACGAATGGGGTGTGAGACTGCTATGAATTCGCCACGCAACCCCCACAAAACGACCATGAATGACACTATGAACGAACCAATCGAGCTAGACTCCATCCCCTTGGATGCACCCGCCAGAACTCACACACTGTCCAGCATTGCGGATGACTTAGGCCGCGATAAGCGCACCGTGCAGATCTGGTTCAGCAAGGCCAAAGCTGAGCATGGTGAACTGGGTGAACTGATTTATAACTGTCGCTATTTCAGTGATGACGAACGGGCGATCCTCGTCAGCTACGCAGCGGTGGAGCACCCCCGATCGACCAGGAAGGAAACCACCCCGGCTGTACCGGAAGGCTTCATTCAGCCGTCCAGTGCCATCATCCCGGTGGAGTTCGTAGAGACTGAACTACCAGAAGGCTTTGACCCCGGCGCGATGGTGAAATTCTTTGATGGGGTTGCGGGTCGGGGCACCGACACCACCAAGCTGTTGGCCGTAGCCAAGCAAGTGCTGACGGCGGTGGAGACGGTGATGGATGACAAAATCCAGCAACAACGGCAAGCCATTGCCAAGGCTGAAGAAGATGGGGCTGAACTGAAGGAATTGATTTCGGAAGCGAATCAAAACCTGAAGCTGAAAGCTCTGGAAGCGCGGCTACTGGCAGAACGGCAAACCGCTGCAACTACCCAAGTAGAGAAGGCGTTTCAAGAATTGATGGCACTGGGAAAGCCCGAAGAATCGGCGGCGTAGTGCTGGTTGCGTTGCTCTCCCTGTTGCTGCTCTAGCCCCCTACCCCAACAAACCCGTTCAATTTCGCTAGGCACATTTAGTGATGAAAAAAAAACTACTTGAGTTCATCCAGTCCTTATCCTTCGAGCAATTACAGAGCTTTGTGGCATTGTCGATCTACTTCGATACCCATGAATTGCTATTTCGTCGGCTCATCAATCGCTTGGGCTTGGCTGAAATGGGTGCTCGACTGGAAAAACGTTGAAAGGGGTGCGATCGCTCACGTCTCTCAGGCTAAAGCGATCGCCCCCTTGCTCACTCCCATTCGTAAATGGAGCTTACAGCTATGTTTGCACGTTTCTTACGGTATTTCATCCCGTGGCTACTGCCTAACCGGGGTAGTGGACGCAAAATCACGGCTCAACCCCTGACCCTTGCCCAATTTCGTCGGGAGTGGGGGTGTGACAATGCCTAGAGCCACCACCAAGAAAACCACCACCAAGGCAACACCACCCACAACAGTGCCCAACGTAGTGGATCAGATGCTGGCCACCGTTGCCCAAGAAGAAGCCCTGCGCTTCTATATCGAGTTACCCAGAGCCATCCAACGGGAAATTGAACGGATTGCCACTGCCCCAACGGCACAAGAAGT
>CAZJZR010000778.1:0-2399 GCA_964550475.1 uncultured bacterium | reverse complement strand
CCTCGCCAATCAATCTCCCAAACTCAAGCCCCGCATGGTGGTGATTGGTAACTCCAGCTTTATTACCGATGGCTTCTTTGGCCAGCAGTTGAATGGAGATGTCTTCCTCAACTCGGTGACTTGGCTCAGCCAACGGCAAAATCAAGTCTTATCCATTCGCCCGAAAGAAGCCAAAGATCGGCGGATTGTGCTGTCGATGGTGCAGGGCAATCTGGTGGCAGTGATCGCGCTGGTGGTGTTGCCGCTGTTCGGCTTGTTGATGGCCGGATTCCTCTGGTGGCGGCGGCGGTAGGTCAGTAGATTAGGTGGCCGTCTTTAACCAAAGCCCCTCTTTCATCTGTGGAAAGAGGGGCTTTGAAGTGGGCTATGGCAGGTGTGGAACCATTGGGGGACTGAATTGGCACCAAGGGAGTTGCGGGAAAATAATATCCCCGTGATAGGGGTAGGGACACGGCATTGCCCATTAGTGTCAAGTTAAGCAAAAAGTCTGGTTGTCAAGCAGATTTAAGAATTCCTCAAATCCGTTGATTATCAACGGGTCTATAGCCATATCTGTGATGATCCCTACAGGGTTATCGCTACACCGACTCAATCCTTGACATTTGGCCTAAACCCTTAACTTGACACCTATGGGCATTGCCGTGTCCCTACAGGTATTGGCAAACTTGACCATGGTGTCTACCGGATCGAGCAAGCTGCCATGCCAGTCCTGCACTAATAGACCTCTTGCAAATTAGGTTCTACGCCGCCAATCCTCGCCCACCCTACGGGAAGCAAGCTACATCCCCCAACCCCTTCTCCCAATTTGGGAGAAGGGGAGCCGAATTCAAAGTCCCTCTCCCAAATCCTGTTCATTACGCAAAAGTCGGGCAAACCCATATCTGACAAGGATTCCAGACCCTGGTTACACCTAAGCCAACTACGGTTTTTGGGGCGATGCAGAAGTCAATCAGGGGCAGAATTGATTGTTCTGTGCCTGAATCCCTAAAAATCCCTGGGTAACTGGGGTCTTTAGGGGGTTTGGAACCGGAAAAATCGATTACTAGACCTTAGATTTATCAAGGGTTCCAGCGACTTTTGCGTAATGGATAGCTCCCAAATCTGGGAGAAGGATTAAAGCCCTTCGGGTATACAAGAAAAGGGTGAGGGCGGAGATCTGGGCAACTCAACAATTGATTTTCATGCAATGTGCAAGAGGTCTAATCATTCAAACAGGCGTTCTACCGGATTTTACTGGCATTGCACATAGTCATCCCGTCATAGTCAGCCTGTCAGCTTATGTCGCTGCCACCTCTGCACTGGCTGTTGTAACTAATGTTAGAACCACGACATCCGCTTCCGGTTGACTCACTTCCACTCGAATCCCAGGACCAAAGTACCGTTCCATCTTTTCGGTTTGCTGTTGCCAACTGTCCAGGGGCACCGATTCGGATTCAAAGGTGAGGGTGAGGGCGTAGGCGTTGGCGATCGCCGCTTCCTGTAACTTCACCAACACGGGACACTCCTCCCGTCCCGGATTCAAGCCCAGATATTTCAATGCCTCATCCATGTGGGCATCTTGACCGTAGCAATAGCGGGTAACATCCTTGCGGATTTTGGTTTGGGTAACTGTCGCCTGTTGTTCCCGCAAGGCCAACACCTCTGGCGGCGTGGGCGGATCAATGGGCACGGGTCTGAGTTCGGTCGATTTGAGGGCTAAACCGCCTAAAATTAGCGGTAAGCCATAGAAAAATCCGGCCAGATTCAGGGTGGGATGGTCGGTTGCATAGGCGATCGTGCCCATTACCGTCAGCACAAGGCCGACACGCAATCCTAAGTTTGCCAGCGAAATCTGCCCAAACATTAATTCGTTGCCTCAGTTACAGTGGTCTGATTCAAAGGAGTGGCAGGGGCGCGATCGCCCTGATTGGCCTGATGGCGAATCAGCCGTTGCACACTCACCAAGGCGCGATTCAGTTCATAGGCGCGGCGTTCGGGATGCTGCAAATAATAGTCCTGCTCATCCCGGATCATTTGCACATCTTGTTCAATCAACCCTTCCAGCAAGCCCCGTGCTGTACCAAAGAGGCTGTCCTTGACAAAGCGACGGAACCAGACGGGCAGTTTGTGCAGTTTGGGGAAGGCATTCAGCGACGTGAAGTGCAGCAAATAGGCGCGGGTGTGGGTTTCATCCTCTGGACAAAACAGGCAGTAAATCTTAAAGTCATCGCCCAGCCGCGCCGCCCAGTGGGGGTAGACATAACTCACGTCCAGCGGTTCTGGATGCAGTTGGCGCAGAGCCGGGATAAACAACTGCGAGACGGACCAGATTTTGTCAATCCGGTAATAGCTTTGGGCTTGGTAGTGGGCATCGACGCGATCGCCCGACTCATCAATCCCTTCCAACGCTGCCGAAGCCC
>CAZJZR010000777.1:0-2409 GCA_964550475.1 uncultured bacterium | reverse complement strand
AGCACTCTCAAACTAGCATGTTGGGACATCTAATTTTCTTGCGCTTACCCTGCATTCCCTATTCCCTATTCCCTATTTCCTATTCCCTATTTCCTATTCCCTATTTCCTATTCCCTATTCCCCATTCCCTCTTTTCTGACTCGCCCATGAATCCAGTACCGCCTTTGGCAATAACAAATTTATCGCTGCGTGACATCCGAAAAATGCACAGGTTAGGATGAACAGTATCTGCTGGATATTGCCTTATGTTGTCCCGTCGTCAGTTACAGCGAGGGTTGGTCGGATTATTGGGGGTGGCGATCGCCATCGCCCTCAATTTTTATCCGATGGTGAACTATGCCAGCGAATCCCTCGACAGTTTGCTGCAACAAAGTCGGCAACGCTATGAAGCGGGACAATTGGACGCGGCTAAATCGCTGCTGCAAACGGTGCAGCAACAGGCCAACGGTAATGTGGTGGTTGCCGCGATCGCCCTCAGCAATTTAGCCTTAATCCATGGCGATCAGGGAAACTGGGAGGCAGCGAATCGGGCGATCGCGTCTAGCATTGACCAATTACGCACCGCACCGCAACAACCGCAGACCTTGAGTGTGTTGGCGCAATCGCTGAATGTCAAAAGTCGCTTGCAATTGGCACAGGGGCAAGGGGAAGCGGCGTTTGAGTCGGCCACCGAAGCCCAAAAACTATACCGTCGTGTCAAAAATCTGACCGGAGACATTCAAAGCCAGTTACGCCAAGCCCAGGCGTTGCAATCTCTGGGTTTTTTGGGGCGTGCCTACAAAGAAATCCTAGAGCCGCTGGGCAAACAACTGGACACACAACCCGATTCCACGACCAAAATTTGGGGCTTACGCAGTCTGGGGGAAGCGATCAGCCTATTTGGTAGTCTGAACGAAGCCCAAGAGACGGTGCAGAAGAGTTTGACCCTAGCTCAACGGCTGCAAAATCCGGAAGAGGTCGCCGCCAGTAAGTTGACGTTGGCGAATTTGCTGTACGTCAACATTCGCGATTTGCGCCGCATCACCAATTTGCCGAGGCGCGATCGCCAACGCCTCCAGCAAGACACTGACCGAGCCTTGGCACTTTACCAAGAGGTGGCGGCTTCCAACTCGCCCAATCGCCTCCGGGCACAGTTGAATCAATTAGCTCTGTTGGTCGATAGCAACCGTTATGCTGCCGCTCTGCAATTGGTCAGCCAACTGCAACCGCAACAGTTGAACGCTAGTCTGCCCACGGATCGCACAGGCATTGGGCTGCGGTTGAACTTGGCCAACAGTTTACTGCGGTTACAGCGATCGCTGGCAGCGGAGCAAACGGCCAGCGTCAAGTCACTGACGGCGGCTGACGGCATTGATCCAACTGTGACGTTGGCGTTGCTGAATAGTTCAGTCCAGCAAGCCCAAGCTCTGAACGATGCGCGGTTACAGTCGAATGCCTTGGGCAATTTAGCTCGTGCCTACGAGCAGCAGCAACAATTCGCTTTGGCGCAAACCACCACTGAGAAGGCGATCCTAACCGCCCAAACCGCCAATGCGTTGGATCAGATTTATCGCTGGTCATCCCAGTTAGGGCGGTTGCAAGAGGCGCAGGGTGATTCCCAAGGGGCGATCGCCTCCTACACCCAAGCGATCAACACCCTCCGCAACCTGCGGGGTGATTTGTTGGGGATTAACTCCGAAGCCCTTGCTGTTGATCAAGAATCGCTGGAACCGGTTCACCGTCAATTGATTAATCTGCTGCTGCCGAAGGATGGCTCCCAACCAACCGAGGATGTGTTCAAACGCACCCGCGCCATTATCGAATCGTTGCAGTTAGAGGAAATCAATAACTACCTACGGGCGGCCTGTTTGCAGTCGCAGGTGGCGATCGATGAAATTCCGGTGCCCCAAGCCACCAAAGTCGTCTACCCGATGATTCTGCGCGATCGCATCGCCATCATCGTCAGTTCCACCGGACAAAGCCCCAAACTCTACACCCAAAATGTCCCCCAAGCCCAGGTAGAAGCTGCCGTCCGTAAATTACAAGTCGGACTCCGGAATCGCATCAGCTTGGAATACCAGGAACCATCCCAACAACTCTATCAATGGCTAATCGCACCGATTGAGGCTGAGTTAAAAGAACAAAAAATCCAAACTCTGGTGTTTGTCTTAGATGGAGCCTTCCGCAACATTCCGATGGCGGCTCTGTCCGACGGCACTCAGTTTTTGATTGAAAAATACAGCCTTGCCAGCACCCCTGGCTTGACCCTCACCAGTCCGCAGCCGTTGCAAGCCAAAGCCTTATCTGGTGTTGCCTTTGGCCTATCCCAAGAACGCCCTAATCCTAGTGATCCCAGTCGCCCCTTTTCCCCGTTAGAATTTGTTAAAAACGAGCTGGCCGAATTCCAAACCGAAATTCAACCCGCCACCA
>CAZJZR010000776.1:0-2411 GCA_964550475.1 uncultured bacterium | reverse complement strand
AATAACCGAAAAATCATGACCGGAATGCTTCGCCCCTATGAGCGATTTAACACCAGCGTTTACTTGGTGGTGGTGCCGTAACCAACTGGTTTAACCGTATCAAATGCTCCCAGCGGATTACCCACCAAGTAGTCAATTTCATCAAAATAGATGGTGCGGGTTTCGCCAGGAGTATGCGCCTTCTCATCCCAGGCATAAATCCCCCACTTCACATACGCCCCATCTTTCATCAAATTGGCACTTGTCCAGGCTCCATTGCCAACTTTAATCTTATCCAACACCCCAGTGGGCTGGCCTTCTGGAGCACCATTGAGCCATGCCTTCACAGTTCCCGTGTCGTTATTCGAGAATTTGACATAGATAATCACATCGTGCCAGCGATTGAGGTTTTGGGCAGTTTGACCTGCACCCCAGAGTCTAATCGTTCCAGTTTCTACCACATCACCCTGACCCAAACCATAATGAGCCTTCAGATCCAAACTACCATCGGCATTCGTAGAAACAACAATGGTTTTGTTCGTTTTGGGCAATTCACTGGTCCATGCAATCACCTGACCAATGATCATGTTTTTATCGGTGGGGAATTGGCCAGAGGGAAGGTAAAAACTGAAAGCGTACCAGCCTTGACTGGTAATGCGGGGATTCCCGGCGGAATGACCTTCTACTCCACGGGTCGGACGAGTACCATCATATTTGGATTGATACCAGACAATTTTGTGGGCTTTAGTGCCGTTGCGTGCCCCAAATGATGGCGTTTCAATTACTGCTGTGTGACCTGCGGCAACGCCCTCCTGTTTAAAGGGAGTCAGAGTGTTGTCCTCAAAGGTTTTGGAGAGCGTCCCCGCGCACCCCGGTGCGGCCACTGCTAAACAGAGGCTCCCAGCGATTACAGATTGCCATACTAAAGGCATGAAATTAAAAGACACAGTAGATCCTCCCCTGATTATGGAAGTGTTGATGTACAGAAAGTTGTAATTTCAAACATTGGTTTCGCTAATCGTGCCTTAAGAGGGTGTTTGAAAAGTGTCTGGCGGTTAAAACCGCGACTAGGTGAACAAAGTCCGCCTACGCGGACTGAAGAAAATCAAGGGTTTCCATAACCTGCGTAGGCAGGTTATAGCCCTACGGGCAATAGCCTTCGGCATGGCTGCGCTAGGGCTACGCTAGTGTCCGTATAGCCGCGCCTACCCTACGGGAACGCAATGCGAACAGTCGCCAGGGATACATCCAATAGGACTTTTAAAACACCCTCTAAGACCATTTCGGTCTGATTAGACCACTGGTTGAATTACTGGATCAGGGAATGGATGAATGTGTTAAATCTGACAGGGGTCAGTATACCAAATATTCTCTCTGAAAAAATAATCTCGGTTGAGATGAGGGATCTGAGATCGGCTCAATCGGCGCAGTGTGATGCATGGGTTTGGGAGATGGCCTGATAACCCTTGGGGTGATAGGTGAGCCATGGAGCATCGGCTGTACGGCCATGGGGGACGACGCTCAGCCATACCGTTCTGTGTGAGTATTGCGAGGTGTAGCTGTTGGGTTACGGTGCGCCTAAGGCTGTGGTTGGCAGCATCAGGCTTCAGCGGTTAAGGTACATTGGTGTAGATGACTGGGTTAGCTGATCACTGCGTATAAGCCGCTTATCGCTGTTTGTGATGGTCTGGGTATACCTCAACTATCCAATCTCCAAGCGGTTGAGGATCTGGGATGAATTGACTGCACGCATAGATCGAAAAACTGCTATGGCCGATCGCCATCGTATGGGCTGTATTCACAGCACGCAACCTCTTACCCAGTGAGGGGCTGACGCTAACCGACTATCCCTCATAAATATGAAAATGCTATCCATTGCAGAGGTTTTCTATGCGCGATCGCCATTGTTCTTCCATCCCCTCCATCCCTCAGCCCATCCATGCACCTCTGCTCAGACATTGGCCAACTCTCCGTCGCGGCATTCTACTCTGCTTAATCTGTGTGGGGATGATCGGCTGGCATGATTTCATGGCGGCACCTGCGTGGGCAGCAGGGCAGGGTAATTCGTCGTTAGAACAACAGGTGTTGCAGATCATTCGCGCCCATCCGGAGGTGATTCTGGAGTCGGTGCAGGACTATCAGCAACGGGAATATGACAAACAGCAACAGGCGCAACGGGTTGCGCTGAAGGAGTTGCAAACCCATCCAGAGGTGCTGTTGTTTAATGCACCGACCCAAGGTGCCCGCGATCGCCGCCTGCTATTGGTCGAGTTTTCTGATTTTCAGTGTCCCTACTGCGCCAAAGCCCAAGCCATTCTGAAACAGTTTGTCGCCAAACACCCTGACACGGTGACGTTAGTCTACAAACACTACCCGCTTACGGAAATCCATGCGGAGTCGTTAACGGCAGCGCAAGCGGCATGGGCAGCGGG
>CAZJZR010000775.1:0-2420 GCA_964550475.1 uncultured bacterium | reverse complement strand
TCCGCAATGAGTGGAACTGTCACCAAGTCCAAGCCGATCATCCCGACCTGCAACTGAGCGCGATCGCCCCCGTCCTCACTCTGGGCAAAAAAGCCGAGGTGTAACCCAAACGTAGGGGCGTAGTGCAAGCGACGACGCTAAGGGATCTGAACATAAATAAAATACCCACCAGCGTAGGATGCGTTACGGCTGAAGCCTAACGCATCATCTTTAAACTATGGGTACTTTATTTTGACGCTCCTCCCATGACTTCACAGCCGATGACATGCCTCCGTCCCTGCCCAATACAGGGAATAACGCTGTACATCAAGATCTTTAATCAAGAACGCAATTGCAGGCAGAAATTAGCAATTAGAGACAAGACGGATTAACTTGGATTCTCTAAATTTAGATCAGTTGGATTCTCTAAATTTAGATCAGATAGGGTTTGGAGGTGATTGTCACTCGTGTGCAACCTCCTGTGCCATGTGATGCACAAATTCCCAATGGTATGGAAAGCGTAGCTAAATTTGACACATCCCATCCAATTTGGACTTTAGAGTTTAAGGTCGAAATTGAGGCTACTTCTTCAACTGAGATCTATGTCAAGTTTCGTCAATTCTAACTGCTCTGTTTTGATCAATCGTCTGCTTGCCGCTTCGATCAGCGTGGGGACGATCGCCTTCAGTGCCTCTCTCACCGAACTGCTTGCCCCCAATGCGTCGGCAGTCGCGAGTTCAGTGCCCACGTTCACCGCACAGAGGGTCATCCCAGCGCCCGGAACACCTCCCACCTGGCGATATCCGCAAAAAGTCCACTCCATTCCCTATCAAACCCGCGATCAGGCTATGGTCGCGCTCAGTCCCGATGGCATCACGCTGGTGGGGGGCGATCGCAACTCCCTCACCGTCTGGGATCTGGGCACACGGCAGCCCACCCGCACCCTTTCCAGTTTTTCGACCTTACAAACCGATGCGTCCCTGACCTCGCTGGCGGTGAGTCCCGATGGTCGATTGGTGGCGGCCAGTCTCTACGACGCAAGAGCGGGCAATTTGCGGATCAATGTCTGGAACATGGCCACCGGAAAATTGCAGCATCGCCTCGTGCGCCGGATTACGCCGCGAAGGGTGGGGGAGCAACCCAACCAACCCTCTCTGCCCGAAAATTGGTCAACAATCGCCTTCAGTCCCGATAGTCGCCGTTTAGCCAGCATCGCCGGAGGGAATCCCCAGGTGGATCTGTGGGATGTGGCCACTGGCAAACCGATCCAGAGTTTGCGTGGCGGGCGGGGAGCCGCGATCGCCTTCAGCCAGGATGGACGGCTACTCGCCCGTTCCGACGGCAACCAGCTTTTAATTTGGACACTGGCCAACCCGCGTAACCCCCGACGGCTGACCTTTCCCGGTGATGTGGCTGGATTTGTGTTTAGTCCAGATCGGCGATCGCTCTATGTGGCGGCACGGGAAGCGATTGGCAATACCTCGATTGTTGTCCAACGGCGCGACTTGACTGCCCCAGTCCAACCCGCCCAACAACGCCCAACCCCGCTGGCATTTCACTGGAGCAGCAGCATCAGCTTTAGCCCCAATGCCAAGACCGTGATTGTCGGCAGTCCCAACAATGCGATGGCGATCGCCGATTTACCCGCCGGACAAGTGTTAGCCACACCAGACGAATACTTTGCTTGGGGGAGTGCCACTGCCTTTAGTCAGGATGGCAGCACCTTTGCCGTGACACTCGGCAATCAAACCATTCAAATCTGGCGGATGGGTTCCGCCAATGCAGGGTTCCCATGAGACGATTTTGGGCGACTGAAGTTAACATCACACTGCTGCTGTTGATGTTGGTGTATGCGGGGTTTCTGCGCTTAACCACCCCCGCACCGCCAATTCAACCCTGGCTCCATGCGGTATTTGGACTGGCGATCGGACTGTATGGGTTGACGGTTGGGTGGTGCAGACAACGGCAACGGGTCGCTGCCCACCCCCTCGACTGGCTGTTTGTGCTGCTGCCCGTGGTGCTATTTGGCCTCGTCTGGACCAGTGGCATTGTGGCGGTGACCCAATGGCTGTCGTGGCGTGACACGGTACAAAACGGCACCGAAGCGTCACTGTTTTATGGCACCTCTGGAACCCAATTTTTTCACTATGCCGATACGCAATTGTGTTGGGTGCTGGTGCTGCCTGTGGTTGGTGTAAACGGACTGATTCATCTGCTGCACAGGAGAAGGTCAGGATGACTACGTAGCGATCAATTCGGCGTTTGCTGCAACAACTGGGTTACCGCTTGCAATGCCTGTTTTGCCACCGTCTGTTGCGGATTCAGACTCAGAGCCGTTTGCAATGCCTGTAACGCCTTGGGGTAATCCTGAAGTTGTGACAACACCAAGCCCAACCCTGTCCAACTGTCGGCGTTGGTTTTATCCAAGTCGATCGCCCGTT
>CAZJZR010000774.1:0-2420 GCA_964550475.1 uncultured bacterium | reverse complement strand
GCACAACGCGCCGTAGAAGTCTTATCACGCCTGACCCAGTTGTACCCCGATGCCACCTGTAGCCTCACCTACAGCACCCCGGTTCAACTGCTGGTGGCCACCATCCTCTCCGCCCAATGTACCGATGAACGGGTGAATCAGGTTACGCCGCCGCTGTTCGCCCGGTTTCCGGATGCGGCGGCTTTGGCGGGGGCTGACCCAGAGGAATTGGAGAATTTGGTGCGGTCTACGGGGTTTTATCGCAACAAGGCGAAGAATATTCGCGGCGCGTGCCAGATGATTATGGAGCGGTTTGGCGGTGAAGTACCGCCCCGGATGGAGGATTTGCTGCAATTGCCGGGGGTGGCGCGGAAAACGGCCAACGTGGTGCTGGCTCATGCCTTTGGCATCAATGCCGGGGTGACGGTGGATACCCATGTGAAACGGTTGAGTAATCGGTTGGGCTTCACCAAACACGATGATCCGGGCAAGATTGAGCAAGATTTGATGGCGGTGTTGCCGCAACCGGATTGGGAAAATTGGTCGATTCGCCTGATCTACCACGGTCGGGCGGTCTGTATGGCGCGGAACCCCAGTTGCGATCGCTGCACCCTCGCCGATCTCTGCCCCTCTGCCAAATCAGCCTGATTCGTTCTGCATTGAGCCGATCCAGAACCAAAATCGTCCTCCATCGCTGCCATATCCGCATCAATGTGGTAATCTCCGTAAAACTCCCGATGGCAGTCAATTATTTTTTCACCCGATTGGCAACCTATTTCTTCCGGAATCGTCTCTGAAAAAAAGTGAATCCAACATCAGAACTGATTGAATGGCGTAACCTTTAGGGGTTTAGCCGGAACAGAGCAGGGCTTGTATTTGTCAGCATTTTTGAGGGTATTGAAGCTACGGCTACGGGTATTAATCCGAGTTACGGGTATAGAAAATTTCGCCTGCCAACCGTTCTGGTTGAAATCCATCGCTATTCAATCACCACTGACAGTTCACAACTGGCATTAACGATTGATCAGTCTGATGATTCGATTCAGTCTGACCATCAGCACCACTAATTCGGGGAATTCAAGGACACAGTAAGGACACACTATGAAGATGCAGCGTTGGTTAGGGTTGGCTCTCTTATCTAGTCTCGGCTGGGGGATGATCAGCGGTGGGCAGGCGGCCAATGCCTTCCGGTTCCAGCAAGCGGAAATGGATCAGCAACGGGTGGTGGCGATCGCCGCTCCCATTGGGTCGGGGGTGAATCTATCGCGCAACCTAACCCATCAACTGCTGATCCTGGAACAGATTTCCAATACCCGTGCCTGCTGGCGCGAATTCGGGCAGAATCCCGTCACCATTGACCCACTGCTGTTGAACTTTGACTTCACCGGGATCTGCGCCCGGAGTACCGACAGCAACGGCTATTCCATCCGCGTGGCAGGTCAGGATTTGGGACTGCAATACAGCCTGCGGTTGGTGACACGCGGCAATGATCTGGTCTTGGTCGGCATCCCCAACACCCGCCCCAACGCCACCCCACTGGAAATTGGCCGCACCTACGGCATCCCCAACGGCTTCGGCAAAATTATCCTCAATCCCGGTTGGCGGATGACCCGTCGGGTTTACAACGGGCAAGCCGTCGGCCATGTCTACCTGACCAACGACCAAGCCCTGCCAGGACTGATCGCCGCCGCCCCCACTCCACCCCCCACTACCGTCCAACCCACCCCCATTGCCCCCCGCCCTGGAGCCGTACTGCCGCCACCGCCCCCCATTCGTACCTCCAGACCCCCCAGCAACGTGCCCAGCACACCGCCCAGCAACGGCCCCTTACGGGAAATCGAATATACCGCTGCCCCCAACCCCCCCAACCGGGGGACATTACCCACCCTGCCAGCCACTAACGCACCACGCCCCTCCGCCAGTGCTTTGGGTTTCAACTATCGCGTTGTCGTCGCCACCGCTAACCCGACCCTGCAAGACCGGGTAAAAGCCCTGATCCCAGACTCATTCCGCACCCGCTTGAACGGGCAAGTGGTGATGCAAGCTGGACTGTTCCGCGAACGGCAAGCCGCAGACGAACTACAACAACGCCTGCGCCAAGCCGAACTCCCCGCCATGGTGTTACCCATTCGGTAGACGCAACAGGGATGCGGGATGCCCGGTTCGGCGTGAGATCATTGGGCGGGAGATCAGATGAGATGATGGGAGAAGCGATCGCCCCCTTGCACCGCCAGCACCCCCCGATTTTCAGCCCTGATTTCCTTGGTGTATTCTTGGTGCCTTAGTGCCTTGGTGGTGAAACTATCAATTAACCTACCAAGACACCAAGACCCGAAGAACACACCAAGTTTTTTGCAACGATCCACCCACCCACCCATTCACCCACTCACTCCCCTATCCACCCACTCTCCCTCCCCCATGACCAACCTTGCGCCCTTCCT
>CAZJZR010000773.1:0-2421 GCA_964550475.1 uncultured bacterium | reverse complement strand
TCCGTGAGTTGCCACAGGCTGTGATCAAACCAGAGTTCAAATAATCCGGTGTGGTGGGCGGTGAAGCCCCAGGTGCGATCGCTGCCCCAAATGACTGACAACAAATGTGGCAACAGGCCACCATGGGTGATCACCCAAATCACATCGACATCGCTATGGTGGCTGAGCAGGTGGGTGATAAAGCGGTGGGCGCGATCGCGGGCGGATTGGGGCGACTCGGCTCCGGGTACAGGAATCCAAGTCCGGTTTGTCTCCAAAGTTTTGCACAACGCCCGATGCTGGTCGTAGGCTTCGACCCACGTCAAGCCTTGGAAAATGCCGCCAGCCAACTCTTTCAGGTCATCACTGCAATGCAACGATGAATCCTCCAGCGATACATCTGCCGCCGCCATTAAGCTCTCCGTGGTTTGCAGGGCACGGCGTAATGGACTGGTATAAATCTGCGTTGGGGCGGGGTGCTGGGCTTGTAACCGACTGGCTAACCGATGGGCTTGCTGCCGTCCCCGTTCGGTCAATTCATCCTCACACTGACCTAACATCCGCCCTTCGCGGTTGCCAACGGACTCAGCATGACGGATGAAAAATAAATGCACGACAGGCTCTAAGGACGGGTAGAAATGGTGTTATCCCCACTTTGGGCAACGTACATGGCGCGTAACACCACGGCGGGGTCAACCCATTGACTGGAATACTTCAAGCCCCAGTGCAAGTGGGGGCCAGTGGTGCGTCCTGTCATACCAACGCGACCAATCCGCGCGCCTGCCGGAATTTGTTGCCCTTCGGCAATTTGTACCCCACCTGTGCGGTCTACCATATAGCGTTGGCCGTTCATCACTTCCACGCGCCCTTGCATGTGGCAGTAAATGTGTTCCCAGGCTCCCGACTGCACCACGACGGAGGTGCCGCAATTACTGTCGTCGGAAACTTCAACTACTCGACCCGTCCACCAGTTGCGGATGTAGCTGCCTTCGGGGGCGGCAAAGTCGAGTCCGTAATGAAATTCTTGACCAGACCCACCCGTGGCCGATTGCCGATAGCCAAAAGGGGAGGTGTAACCTTGAAAATTTTCGACCGGGAATGAGGCGTATCGCCAAATACTGCCAGAGGCAGCGGTACCAGACGCAGGGCTGGTGACGACTTCAACCGCATTGACTTGATACTGGTCGAGGGCGATCGCGGCCAAACCGACAACCCCTAATGCCCCGGCACAGATGATGCTGGTTAATCGCGTCAATTGTTTGACTTGAGATAACCGAGACAACTGACCTAGGCAAAACGTTTTGGAGCGAATGGCCATCGAATGATGTTTGGTGAGTGAGAAGTTACGCTGCATCAGTTCAAACCTCAGCAACCACGAAGTCACAACTAAGGGAATTGCAATCGAATCGGACTGGAAGTCAAACAGTTAGAAACTCAACCACTTGAAAAGTAGCAAATCTAGTTGTTTGAGTGTAACTGTTCACATAGCACCTATAGGAAACGGGTTGCGGGCTACACCCGCTTGTTCCTCCCCTGACGGGGAGTGAACGGTTACGTTTGAGTTACTGATCCGCAGTTATACTAACCCACGTTTTGCATTTGTCCAAGCAATTCGGTATCAATTTAACTAATTGCAATGGCTGCCACCGCAAGACGGGACGAAAAAGAATGCAGCAGCGCATCTTGCTCTTGGGGGAGTGACGATTAAAATCGCGGCTCAGCCCCGTAGTTCTCAACTTGGACGAGGGTTAGTTGCTCCGGCGTATCTAGTTACCCCAAGAACTAATTAGCCCAAAAATAATTTATAGGCCGGATTTTGGCTTTCATCCCAATAGCGGTAGCCCAAACTGTCGAGAAACGCTTGCCACTGGGCCATTTCATCCGGCGGCACCTGTACGCCCACCACAATCCGCCCGTAGTCGGCTCCATTGTTGCGGTAATGGAACAGGCTGATGTTCCAATCCGGACTCATGGAGGTGACGAATTTCATTAACGCGCCGGGACGTTCGGGAAATTCAAACCGATACAGCAATTCGTCGTGGGCGAGGGGGGAATGGCCGCCGACCATGTGGCGCAGGTGCAGCTTGGTCAGTTCGTCGTCGGTTAAGTCAATGGTTTTGAAGCCGCAAGACTCAAATTTATTGGCCATGGCGGTGGCATCAGCGCGGTTTTGGATTTGCAACCCGACGAAGATGTGGGCTTCCTTTTGGTCGGCAATCCGGTAGTTGAACTCGGTGAGGTTGCGCTTGCCGATGCACTCACAAAACCGCCGCAAACTGCCCGGTTCCTCTGGGATGGCGACGGCAAAAATTGCCTCCCGGTCTTCACCAAATTCCGCCCGCTCGGCCACGAATCGCAGGCGATCGAAGTTCATGTTGGCACCACAAGCCACCGCAACCAGGGTTTGGTCGTGGATTTGTTCCCGCTCGACGTAGGCTTTGG
>CAZJZR010000772.1:0-2422 GCA_964550475.1 uncultured bacterium | reverse complement strand
GGTAATCGGTAATGGGTGATGGGTAATTGAATGATTATCAGGGGGTTGCTGTTTGAACCGATCATCTTGTAAGGACGAATGGCCATTCGCCCCGACGGATCGCCCAACTTACCCCTCATCTCGACCGTTCCGGCGGGTGGACACTGTCCACTTAATCAGATCCATTGCGATAGATTGTTGTAGACGCAGATTGTGTTGTTTAGTCAACAATATCCCCATTGGCTGTCGGCTACACCTACACCTAGCGGTACACTGATCAACCGTTCAACGGGATGGGATGAAATGGTCAGACTAATGAAATGGTCAGACTAATATTGATGCAGCACTAAAAATCGTGAATTACGTTGTTTGCCCAATTCCCCATCACTCATTACTCATTACCTCTCACCCATCACCCATCCCATCACTGGAGGGGGAATGATTCAATACTCCGTTCATCCCCCTAATCGGTTCTTGGCGCACCATGGCCACGAATTATTACCCGACTGGCCACAGCCGATCTCGTCATTATTAATTGTGTTGCAGCAGTGTCCGGTTTCCTTGGCGATGCACACAGCGGAAACGGAGGATTGTAAGCAGGTGATGCGATCGCGGTTTTTGCAGTTGGGCTTGGCGATCGCCACCCATTTGCACCAGCAGCATTACCTCGCCGATCTATTCGACCCCGCGACGGGTTTACCTGTGCTGTCCCATGCGGGCGATCGGCAATTGGATGATGTGGCCGTGGTGCGATCGTGTTTGGGGTATGGCACCGTGCGGGCGGGGGAGTGTCAATTATTAAAACATCCGCTGTGGGGGGATGCGGTGTATCCGTCGGTGTTGGTGTCGTCTGCGCCTGTGCCAGTGCTGTCAGCCAGTTGTGCAGCCATGATGCAGGGTGAGGGAGATCGCGCGATCGCCTCCCAACCCTTGTAATAACAACTTAAGTTAGTGTCAGGACATTTAAGTTAGTGTCAGTACATGGAATTTGCAGGTATTCTATGCAACTCTATACAAAACCGAGCAGTTCTTTTTTGTAAAGGGTTGACGGGTTAAGTACTGATAGACCTGTGCAAAAAAGAGGTCAGATTTCATGCGACAAGACGTATACCAATTTAAGTTGTCATTACATCTAGCCACCTTTTTCAAACAGCCTTTAATGTAACCGTTCACATCCCACCGTGGGAAAAGGGTTGCGGGCTACGCCCGCTGGTTCCTTCCCCAAGGGGGAGTGAACGGTTACGCCTTTAATTTCAACCAGCCTCTAAGCCGCAGCAGGTTGCAAATAGGCCGCTTCCACGCCATCCAAGAAATGCCACAGAGCCTTGGCTGCTTGTTCTGCGGCAGCTAAAACGGCTTGCTGCTGGTCTTCTGTGGCGCACTCAGCCGCCAACACTTGCCGTTCCACTTCCCGATGGAACACATCGGCCTTTTCGTGTACGGCAAAGAAAGACACGGTGCGATCGTCGGTGATGCCGTAGAAGTCCTGCAAGCCCATCCGCTTACTTTCAGCCACCTTGGGAATTTGCGACTCATAGGCATACAGAGCCGCCAAGCCTTCCAGATAGCTACCATTGCGGGTTACTTGCTTCAGACCAGCCACCGACTCCACTGTGCTGGGCAATAGGTCAACCGTGTGAACGTCTTGGCGATCAACACCCAATCCTTCGGCAAACCGCAACCACAATTCTGGGTGGTTATCGGCACCATATTCTTCTTCCATCAGGTTTTCCAACAACATTTGGCGCACAGGCAAACTGTCGCAGTTGGCATGTACCGCACTCACATAGGTGGGAAAGGCTTTGACGTGGGCAAAGTATTGCTTGGCATAGTCAGCCAACACGGCCTTGGGTAGGGTTCCGGCTGTCCATTGCTGATAGAAGGGATGGGTGAGGAGGTCGTAACGAGCAATGGTCGTGTCCAAGGCATCCAAAAAAGCGGTTTGACTGGGCGTTAGGGGTTGATGGGTCATAATAGTGCGTGAATTAACCTGAAGTACATTCAATTGGGTCAATCTAATCAATTGGATGAAGCCAATCAATTGGCTAAATCAACTGGCTAAATCAACTGGCTAAATTCAGTAGATCGAAACGAGTCTGTTGGGAGTGGTACAACCGAGTCCAAGGGAACCCTTGACCCCAGTAATGATGTCCAAGTTTGTGATCTACTGGTAACCGTTCACATCCCCCATGAGAAAAGTTTTGTGGGCTACGCCCGCTTGTTCCTCCTCTGATGGGGAGTGAACGGTTACATCTACTGAATTTAATTAAGCGAATTGAACTGAATGTACCTGTTCACCGTCTCTTTGGGCAAGACGTTGGGGAAGAAGTTGGCCGGGGATGGGTGATCAAGTTGGATACAGCCGAATTGAAACCCAATTTAATCAGCCAGATTCAGTAGATCGAAAACATAGACATCTGTACTTAGTTTGAGGGTTGTTGTG
>CAZJZR010000771.1:0-2429 GCA_964550475.1 uncultured bacterium | reverse complement strand
ATTGGGCAGTATGCCATCTATCGCGCCGTCATGCGACGAACCTACCCAGACTACACCCTTTACCTAGCCGTAACCGATGTAGTGTTTAACTCCCTCTTCGAGGAACCCATTGGTCAACTAATGATCGAAGATGAAAATTTAAAACTAATCGTATTTAATGCAGAACAGGGGGTAATTCTACAATGGAAAAATTAGCCCAATATCGCCAAATTATCAAAGACGTGCTGATTCCCTACACCCAAATTCCCTACTCCCACGGGGAACTCATCTGCAAGCCCGTCTTCGATGAAATCAACGATAGCTATATCCTGATCACCCTCGGTTGGGATCGCCGCACCCGCGTCCACGGTTGCCTGATTCACCTCGACATCATTGACGGCAAAATTTGGGTGCAACGGGACGAAACTGAAGACGGCATCACCTACGAACTCCTAGATGCAGGCATCCCCAAAGATCAGATTGTGTTAGGGTTTCATCCACCGGAGGTACGCCCCCACACCGGGTATGCCATCGCCTAATCACCATTGCACCCCAACCTGATCGCCGACAGCAAAGCCCTCGCCCGTTCCGGCAACATCGCAGCCGCCATCCAAGGCTGCCAAACCGCCCAGCAATGGGACTCCTCCCTCCGCTTCGACCCCGTTCAGCCTGCCCGCGAGTTAGCTGAAGGAGCCAAACCCCAGTAAAGCGCACAGAAACCCGGTTTCTGAATTTGCCAATGTTGGGTTGCGCGTTGCTTGCCCCAACCGACACCGCTACTTTGCGATAATTGAGATAGACTACTTCGGAGGATTGCATCATGGTCATTACTTCCGACACCAAAATGGGGAAAATTCTCACCACACTGACAGTCACTAACCGGATTGACGAAGCAAATGCTGCACGAGGACTGATTCCAAGGGATCAAGTCCGTTCTGTGACATTACGAGATGTCTTGGTGGATACTGGTGCAACCACGCTCTGTTTGCCCAAAGAGACGATCGCGCAACTTGGATTAGAGGTTTTGAAGGAAGTCGATGTCACCACTGCTACAGGATTGAGCACCGCACGGATATTTCAGGATGCCAAAATCTTGCTGTGTGGTCGGGAAGGTACCTTTGAGTGTTTGGAATTACCGGGTGGGCGGAATCCGTTGATTGGGGTGATTCCGTTGGAAGCGTTGGGGATTGAACTGGATTTGCAAAAACAGACCTTGAAGGTGTTGCCGTCAACGTCAGTTGATACCTATTTGACGATTCTGTGAACGCGATCGCTGATGATTGCTGGGGTTGAGAAATATTGGGTGGCTGAACAGACAACGGTACTGCGGTCATGGCTTCAGTTGGGTATCGCTGTCGCTCCACCCAACCTACAGGGCGGAAATCCCACCAACAGCAGGAAGAAATGGATGACGATCGCATCATGTCGCATGGGATGAGTCCGGGAAAACTCCCTGTGACAGGTTTAAAGAATTGTTGCAAAATGAGAAGAACCCTAACTTGCTTGCGATCGCCAAAACCTTATGCGGGATCTGTCTGTGCCAACCTCATCTGAACCTGTTGCTGTCGCCAATGTCAGCCCTGCCACTGCTGCACCATCCTCTACTACCGATCGGTTTATCTCCCGCCACATTGGGCCACGAGCCGCAGAGATTACCCAGATGTTGGATGCGTTGGGTGTGGCCACGCTGGATGAATTGATGGATAAGGCGATTCCCGCCGCCATTCGCAGCGATCGCCCCCTGCAACTGGACGGGGAACTCGCCACCGGGATGTCCGAGTATGACGCACTGAAAGCACTGAAGGCGATCGCGGCACAGAACCAGATTTACCGCTCCTACATTGGCATGGGGTATGCCAACTGCATCACCCCGCCCGTGATTCAGCGCAACATTTTAGAAAACCCTGGTTGGTACACCGCCTACACCCCCTACCAGCCCGAAATTGCCCAAGGTCGCCTGGAAGCCCTGCTCAACTTCCAAACCATGGTCACCGACCTGACCGGCTTGGAAATCGCCAACGCCTCCTTATTAGATGAAGCCACCGCCGCCGCCGAAGCTATGTCCATGAGCTACGGCCTGCGGAAAGTCAGCACCGCCAACGCCTTCTTCGTCTCCCAAGCCTGCCATCCCCAAACCATTGAAGTGGTACAGACCCGCGCCATTCCCTTGGGGATTCAGGTAATTGTGGGTGACCACCGCAGTTTCGACTTTAGCCAGCCGATTTTTGGCGCGTTGTTGCAGTATCCCGCCACGGATGGAGCGGTGTATGACTATCGCGAGTTCTGCGATCGCGCCCATGCCACCAAAGCTCTGGTAACCATGGCCGCTGATCTGTTAGCCCTCACCCTACTCACCCCTCCCGGCGAATTGGGTGCGGATATTGCTGTGGGCAGTAGCCAACGGTTTGGCGTACCCCTGGGTTACGGTGGCCCCCACGCCGCCTACTTTG
>CAZJZR010000770.1:0-2438 GCA_964550475.1 uncultured bacterium | reverse complement strand
AAGGCACCAATCAAATTGCCGATTTGGTCTACAACTCCTTCACCTTGGGCATGGAGGATCACCTGTTGGAAATCTTCGGTGGCCACGACACCAAGGAAGTCATCCACAAGGGAATTTCCGCCGACTCTGATTTGAACTGGAACCGGGAAGCCCAAACGGAACTGAACAAAATCCCCGGTTTTGTGCGTGGCAAGGTGAAGCGCAATACGGAAAAATTCGCCCGCGATCGCGGTTTCAGCGAAATCACCCTCGATGTGATGTATGCCGCCAAGGAAGCGGTGGGTGCGTGAGCTAAAGGTTGCACCGCTGCCATTGGCGATATAAACCATGAACTGACGCTTAAAACCCGGATTCTTCAAGAAACCGGGTTTTTCCAGTTCTTTTTTGCACCACTGAACAAGAGATGGTTATGATGCTGAAGAGGAGAGAGTGAACCAATTACCCAGGACAAGTGAACGCTGATCACCGCTTGCAGTGGTGTGGGTTGAGTCCACATGACTCAACCGTTGATCCGGTGAGAGTTGGCGTTCACCGACTGTGCCTGATAGATATGAAAAGTGCTCTATGCAATTTATTGATCAAGTTGAAATTGAAGTACAAGCGGGGAATGGCGGGGATGGGATCGTCGCCTTCCGGCGGGAGAAATATGTACCGGCGGGTGGACCGTCCGGTGGCAATGGCGGTAAAGGTGGCTCGGTGATTTTGCAGGCCACTAATAATTTACAAACCCTGTTAGATTTCCAATATGCCCATCAGTTTAAAGCCGATGATGGTCAACGCGGTGGCCCTAAGAATATGACGGGTGCCAATGGCCGCGATCGCGTCTTGGAAGTACCCTGTGGCACGATGGTTTATGATGCCGATACCGATGAGGTATTGGGAGATTTGGTGACGAATCAGCAAACCCTCTGCGTTGCCAAAGGGGGGAAAGGTGGTTTGGGCAACCAACATTTTTTGAGTAATCACAATCGTGCTCCCGATCGCGCCCTCCCTGGTTTGCCTGGGGAACATCGCCGCTTGAGATTGGAACTAAAACTGCTGGCGGAAGTTGGCATTATCGGTTTACCCAATGCCGGAAAATCAACCTTAATTTCCGTCCTCTCCTCCGCCCGTCCCAAAATTGCCGACTATCCCTTTACCACGCTGATTCCCAACTTGGGCGTGGTGCGGAAACCCACTGGCGATGGTACCGTGTTTGCTGATATTCCTGGTTTGATTGAGGGAGCGCACTTGGGCATTGGCCTAGGGCATGATTTTCTGCGCCATGTGGAACGCACGCGGTTGCTGTTGCATCTGATTGATGTAACTGCCGAAGATCCAATCGCTGCCTACCACATCATTCAAGATGAACTAGCTGCCTATGAACCGGATTTGAGCGATCGCCCCCAAATTGTCGCGCTGAACAAAATTGACGCAGAACCAGACCAGGAACGCTTAGCGGCGATCGCGGCAGATTTGGAACGGCTCAGCCACAGTCCAGTCTTTTTAATTTCCGGTGTGGCACGAGTCGGTTTAGATCCATTACTGGCACAGATCTGGCAACGGTTAGAGGAACGACAGCAGATTATCTCAGGGTTTTAACCTGGTTTAACCTGCATGATTCATGAGTCGAAATTCATGAGTCGAACTCCAAGGGCTAGCCCCAAATCGCCGCGTTGGGGAGGCATAAGCGTTGCATGATCGGAAACGTTGCATAATCGGATACTCGTAGTAGCCATGACAGCAACCCAACCGTTGCTCCCCCTGCGTCGGGTTATGCCGCAACTGATTGCTGTCATTGGCATCTTGATACCCTCCTAGCAATTGATCATCCGCGCTCGAAAAATCAATTTTTAGTACGTGTTTGTTTGAGCATGGCAATCAGGGTTTGGTGGGCATCCTCTGAATCCTTTAATTCATGGTCAAATGTGATTCGCACAGGTTGAATATCGCCATTTACTTCTACCAATAAATCCATACCCTGTGGATCAATCGTAGCCATTTCTGCCGCTGCTGCTTCAGCGACTCCACCAAATACTTTGGCATACAAAACCACAGCATCTGCATGGTCATCATTCATGTGTTGACAAATTCGTTGACTTACATCAGGGGTAATTGGATCAGCCATAGATAGCTTTAGTCTCCTAGTAAAATATAGCTATTTGCGATGGAGTGGACATACTCCGCACTACTCAAATCTATATCTAGTGCGAGTTTCTCAAATCACTCCCCGTCAGGGGAGAAACAAGCGGGCGTAGCCCACAACGGTTTTCCCATGGGGGATGTGAACGGTTACAAAACGACTGTATTTCATAAATATGAAAAATGCTATCATCTGGGGATTGATCAAGCCGGTATTAGGGATGAAGACACATTCGTTTGTAAGGTGTTGTACTCAAACGATCTAGCATTTCTGAAGTTTACACAATCACAGGATGTTTGATCAGTCAGGCAGACTA
>CAZJZR010000769.1:0-2439 GCA_964550475.1 uncultured bacterium | reverse complement strand
GTTACGCCATCAATCGTTCCGTCAATTATGACAAGACTCGCCAGTGGTCGTGGGACTGAAGTTACTGATGATGCGTGATTAGGATCACAACTCAGCCTCTGCCATCAGTCTCTCAGGGCTTGAATGGTGTGGGCAGCGTGTCAACGGTTGTAAAAGCCCCCCACCTCGCGTCACTCAACCAGCAGGGTCTAACGGTGTGTCAGACATGGAAGTATGACTTCACCTCTGATGACACATCGCTAAACCCGCCATCAGGAGCAGTTGCGTGGCGTTAGTCCTTAGCCGCCAGCCAACCGTACCAGCGTCGTACCGTCAGCCAGATGACGGAAAGTAGTCCGGCAAGGCTGAGGGTGAGGCCAGTGGTGGGGATGAGGAGGGCGAAAACGGGGACGATCGCTCCGGCGATGGTGCAAATGGTGGCAGCGATCGCCAAATGCCGACGGTTAATGGTCAGATCCTGGCGGCGATCGCGGGCACCCAACCCCCACGTCAGGCTGAGCAGTAACACTGACAGTCCCGCCCAAGCCAGTTTTGCGTCCATACTGCGGCTCATGTAGGTGAGAGCCAGCAGGCAGGCAAAGAACAGCCCACTGGCGATCGCCACATCCCGTAACCGCAGGGGCATGGAGAAATACAGCAGCAGCAACCACCACAACAGCAGCCCCGGAGCCAGCAGCAATAGACGTGGCATCACCCCAGTATTTTGGATTGGGCTGGTGGCGGTGAATACGCCAAACGGGTTTTGTACTGATACGTTGTCGTCAAACACCCACGTAAATCGCGTGCCTTCCCCTTCCCCCTTAATTTCCGTGGGGACAATGCCACTGGCGAAGTCGGCTCCGGAGAAGTTGGCGTGGGCGGTGAGGCGGAAGTTGGCTAACAGTTGGCCTGTGGCGTTGTAAATCCAGCGGGAACCACCTTGGGCTTGGTAAGCGACGCGGAATTTGGCGGTTTCTCCGGGCTTAAGTTGGATAGGGAAGCTGAACTGGTCGGGGTTGGTGGGTTGGAGGCGAGTGCCGTCGCGCTCGACCCGGAAATTGCGGAGGAGGGAATAGCCATCGGGGGGATAGGCTTCAAACCAAAAGTCGGTGGTTTCGGTGAGGGGGTTGCTGACTTGGTAATCGGCTTGGAAGTCGGCGAGGTAAACCCGTTGGCGGTTTTGGGCATCGACGGCTTGGTTCAGTTTCACCTCAATCTGCGATCCGCTGAGGCCAACGGTACGGCTGACGGGGCGGGTGCGTTGGGTTTCTACTACGCGATTCTCCACTTGCGTGTAGGCGGTGTAGGGTTCTTGGATTTCGTAGCGCAGTTGCGGCGATCGCTGCTCCATCCGCGCCCCCGCCACACTGCTGGCGACCTGTGCCACCCGCGCCTGTTCCCAGTAGTGGTAGCGGTTGGCTAAGGTGGAACACAGGAAAAAGCCCACCACCAGGATTAATAAAACTAATAGGGTGTGTTGGAACAGGTGCAGGGAGGTGGAAACGCGATCGCGTACCACTTGCCCCCAGATAATCGCCTCTGGCTGATCGCGGCGCAGGGAAAGGTTGAGAATGGCGAGGGCAATGGCGATCGCCACTAACAACAGCGTCAACCCCATAAAGGTCGTCATCACCTGACTACCGAAGCGCAGCAAATTCTGGGGTTGGGTCAGATCGGGCAGGCTGGGAATGCCCCCTGCCAATTGAGCCAGCATCAATGTCATAAATGCCTCAGATAAAGAGCCTCACAGCAATGCAGTGGGCACGTTCACCCACTAGACAGAACCCCATCCCGTCATCGGATGGGTAGCCACTGTTCTCTGATCCGCGATCGTTCCGTCCCGTATCCATAGGGCTGATCAAATTACCCTGATCACGCCAATCGAGTGGAGCGTCACAGCTCGTTTTTAGGATAAATTCGCTAGGACTTTACCCTAAAAACAAAAGTTGACAGAGGATTAGACGGTTGGCTGCTCATGCACAACCGCTAGATGTGTAACCGTTCACTCCCGGTCAGGGGAGAAGCGGGCACAGCCCGCAACATTGTTTCCTGGGGGGGATGTGAATGGTTACCTAGATGTTCATTGAAGCATCCCTGGATGCAGACGCAGAGGGACTACACCAAGTTGCCCCTGATTTCCGGAAATTGGCCTATGGTTTGTCTCTCAGCGGGTGTTTGAAAAGTCTCAGTGTATCCCCTTAAGTGTCGGGGGAAGCAGTCCGGCCATAGGTGTTGCTGAATAGCAGGATGAAGTGAAACGAAGTTGCAATTCATCCAACTCTTAGCTCATCCCTAAATTCAGCAACGCCCGACCATCGCCTAACGGCCATTTCAGACCGTTCACAGCGTTAACTCATCTGGTCTACCTGGTATTCCAGCGACTGGCGATCGGCATCCGCCAGCCCGTGCCAAAGGCGCGATCGCTGATCTTCAGTCCAGGGGGAGCCTGTCGCCGCTTGA
>CAZJZR010000768.1:0-2446 GCA_964550475.1 uncultured bacterium | reverse complement strand
GGGCAATTTCAGCCACCTTCGCCTTCGGTAATTTGCGCGATTCCGCCACCTTGGTGATGAATTGGTCGTAAACCCGATTCACCGACTTTTGGTACAGAGCCAATTCCTGGGCGGTTTTGGGACGGGAGATCGAGTCACTATCGGCATATTTGCCCGTTTTCACGCCATCCCAAGTGATGCCGTTGTTGTTGGCGAGTTTTTGCACATTCGGCAGCACGCCAAACACGCCAATCGACCCCGTGATCGTGGTAGCTTCGGCAAAGATGCGATCGCCGTAGGTGGCAATCCAATACCCGCCAGAAGCCGCTAGACTGCCCATGGAAATGATCACAGGTTTGACCTTGCGGGTTAAAATCACCTCCCGCTGAATCACATCCGAGGCGGTGGCACTGCCGCCGGGACTGTTAATCCGCAACACCACCGCCTTGACATCCTCATCAACCCGCAGGGCGCGTAACTGTCGTGCTAGGCGATCGCCCCCCACCGTTTCCGAGGTGCCTTGGCCGTTAACAATTTCCCCTTCGGCATAGACCAACGCCACCCGATTGTCCGACTCAAAGAAATTCCCGTCATTCTCCCGTTTCGCGTCTACCACCCTGGCATAGCTGGTCATGCTGATCTGGCGGAACGAGGCACTGTCGCTATCGCTATCGGTCAACTCTTTCAGTTCGCTGGTCAGTTCATCCAGATAGCTGACCCGATCCACCAACTTGCGCTGTTTGGCTTCTGTCGCGGTTAGGGAGCCTTGGGTATCGGCGATCGCCTGTAATTGTCGCGGCGTAAGTTGGCGGGATTGGCTGGTTTCCGTCAAAAACTCCGACCACAAATCGTTCAACAGTTTTTGCTGTTGTTGCCTGCTCTCCTGGCTTTGGCGGGTCAGCAACAACGGCTCCACCGCCGCCTTATATTTCCCCACCCGCACCACTTGCACACCCACGCCCAACCGTTGCAACGCCCCCGCCAAATAGGGAGCCTCAGAGCTAAAGCCGTCCATTTCCATCAAGCCCATTGGGTGCAGCACAATGGTATTGGCCACGGAACTGACGTAATATTCCCGTTCGGTAAACCCCGTTTGGTAGGCAAAAATGGGCTTGCCGTCCTTGCGAAAGTCCGCCAAGGCGTTGCGGATTTCCTTCAAAGTCGCATAGCCGCTGGCACTGCCCCCGGCACTGCTGTAGAGATACAGCCCAACAATTTTGGGATCGCGACTGGCCTGATCCAACACATCCAACACGCGCCGCAGCGTCAACACCCGCTCGTCATTGGATAAGGCTTCGCTAAAGGCTTCCGTAGGGCTAGTGTTTGGTTTGGTGTCTCGAATTGCCTGGGACAAATCGAATAGTAAAACCGTTTTGTCTTTAACCCGAGGGCCGCTGTCTTTCCCAGCCGCCAGGATCAGGCTAAACAGTCCGGCCATGCTCAGTAGGATGAACAGAAACAATCCAACCAAGGTGGCAAAGGTGTATTTGAGGAAGTCGCGCATGGGGTGGGATGGGGAATGGAATTTATCGCGTGATCAGGCTGGGAGAGTGTTTGAGAGCTTGGGGATTGGGGGTTCCGGTGCAGAAGAGGACGGTGGTGAGTTCGGCGATCAGGATTTGGGTGAAGGTGTGCAGTGCCTCCGACGATTCGCAGGCGGCTTGCAGGAACGGACGAGCAAAGCCCACCAGGTCGGCTCCGAGGGCGATCGCCTTGGCTCCGTCTAAGCCATCCTTCAGACCACCGGAGGCAATCAGGGGAATCGTGGGGGCGATCGCCCGGATGCTGGTGATGCAGTCAGCGGTGGGGATGCCCCAATCGGCAAAGGTTTCGCCCAGTCGTCGCTGAATCGGGTCGGTGGCGCGTTCCCCTTCCACCTTAGCCCAGGAGGTTCCGCCCGCTCCGGCCACATCGATCGCCGCCACCCCGGCCTCAATCAACCGTTGCGCCATGGTGGCGGAAATCCCATTCCCCACTTCCTTAACAATTACAGGCACAGGCAAAACGCGACAGAGCTGACTAATTTTATCCAGCAAACCGCGAAAGTTGGTATCGCCCCGACTTTGCACACACTCTTGCAACGGATTTAGGTGCAAAATCAACGCATCGGCCTCTAACCAATCCACCACCCGCTGACATTCGGCCAGACCATAGGTGTAGTTCAACTGCACCGCCCCCAGATTGGCAAACAACATCGCATCGGGAGCCAGCGATCGCACCGCAAAGGTATCCACCACCTGGGGATTCTCCACCGCCACCCGCTGGGAACCGACCCCCATGGCTAAGTGATACTGCTGCGCCACCTCCGCCAACCGAGTATTGATGGTTTTGGCCAACTCCGTCCCCCCAGTCATGGAGGAAATCAGCAACGGTGCCCCCAATGATTTACCCAAAAAAGTCGTGCGGAGGTCGATCTCATCCCGATTCAGTTCCGGCAAGCAACAATGGGTAAACCGATACCGCTCCA
>CAZJZR010000767.1:0-2449 GCA_964550475.1 uncultured bacterium | reverse complement strand
ACTTAAAGTCTTCCGCAGCAACTTTCGCGCAACGTTCAATGGCCGCATCATACTCTGGGCCAGACAACAAAATTTCCCGTTGCAGTCGTTTAATTTGTTGGCCGACGTTTTGTGGAGCTAAGTCTGCAAGTTTTGTAATTAGGGATCTTGATAAAACTGATTCGGCTCCCTGCAAGAGCTTCGCACCAATTGATAGATTAGCTGCAACATCATCATCCTTATCTTTCGTGCGAGATTTTCCAAAGCCCTGAGCTTGTTCTCGCATTTTCTCAACTTCAGATTCATAACCCCAGAGTTGAGCGACTTGTTTAATTAAATCACCCTCTAATGGAGAGAAAAACCCATCCAGATAAGAGATGGCAAGTATTTGACGCAATGATTCAGTCCGCTGCCCAATGGGAACACGTTCAGCAATTTTTAACAACGTTAAGCAGGTTTCATCTTGGTCTAGAATTTTTTCTGCTTCTGCGATCGTTAATTCGTTGATTTTTGCTTGCACTGCAATTTCTTTCAGAGCTTTTGCTTCTTCCGAGTGAATTTGTTGGTCAGCACAGATCACATGGGCTAACAGCAGAAATGGGTAATTGAGATCTAACGAGGCGGAACCATTTGCAGCAACCATACCAACTCCTTATGCAACCTGAAGCAATAACTCGAAACGACGATCCAGGTAGATATAAGCAAGAATACTGGCTTCAAATTCGGCTGGAAATATTTCCTAATTAGAGATAATTAAGCTTTGTACTTCAATATAATCTTTAATTTTTCTTGACAGACTTCCAAGTCAAGCAGCCGATCGCAGCTCTGGGACTTCTCAACTTCATCCTCAACAACTTCATCAAAGTATTGATAACGCGAGTCGTCCAAAAACTTCAGCTTTTTTCAGATCGCCGAGGTTTAAGATTGAGAAATGGCCAATGGTCATCGCCTCCTCACACTTGGTTTTCCCATTTCTATGTCTCAATCTGCTGTTGATCCCCGCGATCGCCTCGACCATTACTATCACCTGATCCAAACCGTCATCCTGTCCCGCCAAAACCCCATCAGTGGCCTCTTACCCGCCAGCACCGCCGTCAACGCCCACGGCGACTACACCGATGCCTGGGTGCGCGACAACGTTTACAGCATCTTGGCCGTGTGGGGATTGGGGTTAGCCTACCGCAAAGTCGAAGACTCCCAGGGACGCGCCTACGAGTTAGAGCATAGCGTCGTCAAACTGATGCGCGGCCTATTGTTTGCCATGATGCGGCAAGCCGCCAAAGTAGAGCAGTTCAAGCAAACCCAAGCCCCCCTCGACGCGCTCCATGCCAAATACGACACCGCCACCGGGGACACCGTAGTCCGGGATGACGGTTGGGGGCACTTGCAACTGGATGCCACCTCCATCTTTCTGTTGATGTTGGCGCAGATGACCACCTCCGGCCTGTCCATCGTCTACACCTTAGATGAAGTCAACTTTGTCCAAAACCTCGTCTACTACATTGGCCGCGCCTACCGCACCCCCGACTACGGCATTTGGGAGCGCGGCAACAAAATCAACCACGGCAGTCCCGAACTGAATGCCAGTTCCGTTGGCATGGCCAAGGCCGCACTGGAGGCGATGAACGGGCTGGACTTGTTTGGCGTGCGCGGCAGTCAAGCCTCCGTAATTCACGTTCTGCCCGACGAAATTGCTCGCACCCGTGTCACGCTGGAATCGCTGCTGCCGCGCGAGTCCAGTTCCAAGGAAGTCGATGCAGCGTTGCTGAGTGTGATCAGCTTTCCCGCCTTTGCCGTTGAAGATCCGCAGTTGGTCGATCGCACCCGCCGCAAAATCATCGACAAACTCCAGGGACGCTACGGTTGCAAACGGTTCCTGCGGGATGGTCACCAAACCGTAATTGAAGACACCAGCCGTCTGCACTACGAACCGCACGAACTGCGGCAATTTGAACACATTGAATGCGAATGGCCGTTGTTTTTCACCTACCTGTGGTTGGATGGCCTGTTCCGCCAGGATGCCGCCCAAGCCCAGGAGTATGAGCAACGGTTGCAGTCAGTGCTGGTGCAGCGGGGTGAATTTGGGTTATTGCCCGAACTGTACTACGTTCCCGGCGATCGCATCGCCGCCGAACGCGCCAATCCCTCCAGCCAAGACCGTCAGCCCAACGAAAACATTCCCCTGATCTGGGCACAGAGTTTGTTCTACCTGGGGCAATTGCTCAGTGAAGGTTTACTAGCAGTGGGCGACATCGACCCCCTCGGTCGCTACCTGCGCCCCGGTCAGCAGCGGGAAGTCGTCGTCCAGCTTGCCCTGCTGTCGGAAGACGAGGTATTACAGTCGCAACTGGAAACCTACGGCATCCCCAGCCAAACCCCCAGCCAAATTGCCCCGATCCAAGTGCGGAAAGCCTCGGAGTTGGCGATCGCCTACACCCAAGTTGGCCGCAACGACAAACTGAAACTGAGT
>CAZJZR010000766.1:0-2451 GCA_964550475.1 uncultured bacterium | reverse complement strand
CAGTATCCAATCTGGTTTTAGTTTGAGCGGTGGCATTGGGATTTTGGCGATCGCCAACGTCATTTTCAGCCAGGTGTCCAATCCGCAGCAGCAATACATGATGTTAGGCGGCATATGCGGGTTGATTATGATGTTCACCTTCATCATCTGCATTTGGGGCACCTATGCCCACTTTCGGACTGTGCAGCAAATCCGTGGCCAACCTACCATTAGCCCCATGTCGTTAATTCGGCAATTACCAAGTCTATTTAGCCATCGCGCCTTTACCTGCTTATTTGGCTTACACTTTTTCACCTGGTTAGCCGCCCAACTCTCTGCCACTGCCTTACCGTATTTCGTCGTGCATTGGTTAGGGCTAGACGAAAGCACCACCGTCACTGCTGTGCTGTTGGCTCAAGTTCTAGCCGTCGTGATGATGGGTGGCTGGAACTGGGTCGCCAATCGCTTTGGCAAAAAAGCCGTTTACCTCCTCGGTACGCCCTTGTGGATCGTCGGTCTGACCTTGTTGATTGGGGTGCAACCGGGAGACGTTGGGGGGCTATATCTGGGGTTAGGACTGGCGGGGATAGGGTTACCCACGGCCTACCTTGTGCCGTGGTCTATGCTGCCGGATGTGATTGATTTGGATGAATTGCAAACGGGCTATCGTCGGGAAGGGCTATTCTATAGCGTCATGCTGGAGGCAAATAAGATCAGTTTGGCCATTTCCGTGGTGATAGTGGGACAGATGTTAAGCTGGTCAGGCTTTATCCCCCACAGCCATTCTTTAAACAATGGGTTGTTAAACAACAGCAGTCAGCCAGAAACGGCACTCTGGGCAATTCGCCTGATCATGGGGCCGGTGTCTGGGTTGATTTTGCTATTGGGGATAGTGTTTGCGGTGGGTTATCCCATCAGTCGGGAACTGCACCAACAGATTGTGTTGCAGTTACGGCAACGCCAAGAACAGAAGCACCTGCAATAAGCTGCAATAATGCGCGATCTCTGAACTGTAGACGTAGAGATAGAGCCAATAGTCACCAGAGGTGCTCGGCTAAACCGGCCCCGGTCGCGCAACTGAACCAGACGGGTCTGGCGTTGCGTCTGCCCCGGAGGCATGACCGCAGATCCGATGACAGATCACCCAGATCACCACAAGCCACGATAGGACGATTGTCCTTACCCCTGTCCCTTTTCTCTTATTTGGGAGCAGGGGCGTTGCACAGTCAGTTGGGGATGATGCAGATCAGGGGCAGATCAGGGATTATTTGTGCCGAATGAAATCGTAGACACTGACATACTTCTCACCCGGATCATTCCAGGAATAGTCATATTCCATGCCTTGGATTCTCAGCTTTTCAAATTCATCCGGATGCTGATACCACAGGTCGATCGCCCGTCCCATGGCCGACTCTAGGGCTTGCTTGTCGGTTTGGAAGAAGACGTAGCCGTTACGTTCTTGGGCAGTGTGATATTTGTCGTAGTCGCGATCGAACACGGTATTGACTAGACCACCCACACCCCGGACAATCGGTACCGCCCCATACTTAAGGCCGATCATTTGGGTCAGGCCGCAGGGTTCGTAGTTGCTGGGCACCACGATCATGTCGGCTCCGGCATAGATCAGGTGAGACAGTTCTTCGTTAAAGCCTAATTCCAGGTGACAGTCGGGGTTGTTGTTCAGGAAGTGTTTTTCGTGCCAGAACCAGGAATTGATCCCCGGTTCCGTGGCTGAACCTAGGAGGACAAACTGGGCACCGCGACCCAAGGCGTAATAAATGGCATGGTGTACCAGATGTACGCCCTTCTGATCATCCAGGCGACCGATGTAGCAGACGATGGGTTTATCTTCGTCTTGCAACAGTAACCGTTCGCGCAATGCCTTCTTATTCTTAGCCTTTTCTTCCAGCGTTTCCGGGGTGTAGGGGAAGGGAATGTAGCGATCGACTTGGGGATTCCATACGTCGTAATCCACGCCATTCAGGATGCCGCCAAACTTCGCGTTATGGATTTCCAGCGTATGACCTAAGCCATAGCCAAATTCACCATAGCGGGCTTCCCAAGCATGGTGCGGCGACACGGTGTTGACATAGTTGGAGTAGACAATTCCCCCCTTCATAAAGTTGATCGCAAAGGGGTTGAAGTTGTCCATCAGGCGATCGTAGTGGAAGTAGTGGCCTTCGTTGTTTAAGCCCGTTGCCCACAGTACATCGGTGCCTGCGATCCCTTGATGTTTGAAGTTGTGGATGGTGTAGCAGACCCGTTGGTTCCACATGCCATGCCAACGGTAGACCTCAGACAGCAACACTGGGACTAATCCAGTTTGCCAGTCGTGGCAATGGATGATGTCTGGACGCTTGCCACTGACGAGCAAAAATTCCATCGCGGCCTTGCTGAAGAAAGCAAACCGCATGTGGTCATCTAATGCGCCGTAGTAATGCCCTCGGTTAAAGAAGTTGTCGCCAGAGTGGG
>CAZJZR010000765.1:0-2452 GCA_964550475.1 uncultured bacterium | reverse complement strand
TCGCCTTCTAGCAACGCCGCCAACTGTTCCTCCCGCCGATGTGCCACCTGACGGGCAATCTGGGCTTCAAACCCCTGATCGGACGGTTGGTAAAACACCTGTCCCTGCAAGCTGCTGGGCAAATACTGTTGCGCCACCCAATGTTCGCGGTAAGCGTGGGGGTAGCGGTATCCGGCTCCGTGACCAAAGGCGTGCTTGTCCCGATTGGCATCCTTCAGCGGTGTGGGCACCTCCGCTTCCCGCTCCCGCGTCACCACCGCCAAGGCATCGAAAAAGGCCATGATGCTGTTGGATTTGGGGGCGTTGCTGAGGTAGAGGGTGGCCAAAGCCAGGGGATAGTGGCCTTCCGGTAAGCCAACGCGATCAAACGCCTCGGCACAGGCATGTACCACCACCACCGCCTGGGGATCGGCCAGTCCCACATCTTCCCCGGCCAGGATCAGCAGTCGCCGCAGGATGAAGCGCGGGTCTTCTCCGGCGTAGACCATGCGGGCTAACCAGTAGAGGGCGGCATCGGGGTCGGAACCGCGCACACTTTTGATAAACGCGCTGATGGTGTCGAAGTGGGCATCGCCTTCTTTGTCGTACAGCACCGCCCGCCGCTGAATCGACTCCTCCGCCACCGCCAAATTGACTTGAATCGTGCCCGTCTCGTCTGCCGGGGTGGTTTCTATCGCCAATTCCAGAGCGTTCAACAGGGCACGGGCATCGCCGTTGGACACGTTGACCAGATGATCCAGCGCGTCCGGTTGGATGGTCACCGATCGCCGCCCATAGCCGCGATCGCCATCCGCCAACACCTGTGCCACTACCCCTCGCAGATCCGCCTCGGAGAGCGATCGCAACTGAAACACCCGCGATCGGCTCACCAGAGCTTTGTTAACTTCAAAATAGGGATTTTCTGTGGTCGCGCCAATCAGAATCACCGTGCCATTTTCCACCCACGGCAACAGGGCATCCTGCTGGGCTTTGTTGAACCGATGCACCTCATCGACAAACAAAATGGTGCGCTGACTGTATTGACCCCGATAGGCTTGGGCGGCGGCGATCGCGTCCCGGATGTCCTTCACCCCAGCCAGCACGGCATTGATGGCGATGAAGTGCGCCTTGGTGGTGTTGGCAATAATCCGCGCTAAGGTGGTTTTGCCCGTCCCCGGTGGGCCATAGAAAATCAGCGACGACAGTTGATCGGCTTGGATGGCGCGGCGCAACAGTCGCCCCGGCCCAATGATGTGGTCTTGGCCAATGAACTCGTCCAGCGATCGCGGACGCATCCGGGCGGCTAGGGGAGCTTCGGTGTCGGTGAGGTGCTGCCGATGGTGGTCGAACAAGTCCATGGGGCGGTTGACGGCCTAGGGGGTTTGATGGGCTTGGGCGATCGCGTTGATAATCAACTGCCCATCCTTCGGGTGTAGTTCCCTGGGTGCCACCCGGAACAGTAACCCCCAATTGGGCGACTTCATGTTGTCGAACAGGCGCAGTTCTGAACTGAGGGAGAGGACGGGCACCCCGGTTGCGGCATCCAGATGATCCACCACCCGCACCTGCACCCGACAGGGAAAACTGGCCTGCTGCCAGATTTTGCTGCTGCTGTCCACATAGGGATCGGACGTGACTTGCAGCACTGCCATCCATTTGGAGGCTTTGGTCATGTACCCCAGCAGGTAATCCCCAGTGCGGATGCGGTTCACGGTATTACGGCGCGTTTCTGGAAAGCCCATCACCGTCCCCCCCGCATCGCAAAATTCCTGCCAGGTGGTTTGGTTAAACAGGCACAGCCAATAGGTGGGGGAACTGCTCATGGTGCGGGAACAGGGGAGAAGATAATAGACCTGTTAAAAATGTGCTTGATTGTCAATTCCAGCATTCCGTAAATTGTACGGGCGGGTTTAGCCAGCAACTTTGGATGAGTGCCATGATCCCACAGCAAAACCCGCCCCTACCTCAACTGATTAACTGTCTAATCCTTAGGATTCAAATAACCACTGTTGCACTTTCAGCAGGGCTTTCCAGTCCGGCTTGCGGGTCAGCCCGTCCTCCAGGCTGGTCTTCACATCGTCGCGCAATTCTGCCGATAGCATGATCAACTGTTGCGCCACTTCAATGTGTTCCCGCACCCCCTTCTGCTGGGTTTCCAGCATGGCGATCGCCAAATTCACCCGTGCTTGCGGATCATCACCGTTGAATTTCACTGCTTTTTTGGCGGCATCCAGAGCTAATTTGCCCTTACCTGCCAACAAATACAACCAGGACAAACACGTCCACGAGGCACTGTTTTTGGGCACGCGATCGCAGATCCCCTTAAACACTGGGATCAAATCCTCAACCGGTTCGCCCGCTTTGTAGCGTTCAATGCCTTCGGCAAATACGTCATCGGGTTTTGTGGTATCCATACCGTCTGTGATTAAAGTTCTGTAGTTCGAGTAGACAAAACCCTCATCGTGCAATCAAC
>CAZJZR010000764.1:0-2458 GCA_964550475.1 uncultured bacterium | reverse complement strand
GCTTCGGGCAGTAGGGTGTGGTTGGTGTAGGCGAAGGTGGCTTGGGTGATCGTCCAAGCGGTCTCCCAGTCCAGGCTGTATTCATCGACAAACAGGCGCATCAATTCAGCGATCGCCAACGACGGATGGGTATCGTTCAGTTGCACCACATATTTGTGATGGAACTGGCGCAAATCCATCTTTTTCTGGCGATAGATCCGGATCATGTCTTGCAACGTGCAGGACACCAACAAATATTGCTGCTCCAGCCGCAATTCCTTACCCTGAATTGGTTCATCATTGGGGTAAAGAATTTTGGTGATGGTTTCGGAGAACATCTTTTCCTGCACTGCCCCGTAGTAGTCGCCTACGTTAAAGGTTTGCAGGTCAAAGGATTCGGTGGCTTCCGCTGTCCACAACCGCAACATATTGGCCGTGTTGACTTGATAGCCCAAAATTGGGGTGTCGTAGGCCACGCCTCGAACGACGCGATCGGGCACCCAGCGGACGCGATAGTGTCCGGCGGCATCTTGGTACGGCTCTGTGTGGCCGCCAAACTTCACATCCATGGCAATCTGCGGACGGTGGATTTCCCAGGGATTACCCAAGTGCAGCCACTTATCGGTCAGTTCCACCTGCCAGCCATCCCGGATGTCTTGGTCAAAGATGCCAAATTCATAGCGAATGCCGTAGCCGATCGCGGGCACTTCCAAGGTAGACAGGGAATCCAAATAACAGGCCGCTAACCGCCCTAAGCCGCCATTGCCCAGCCCCGGTTCCTCTTCCTGCTCCAACAAGTCCGCCAGATCCAGCCCCAGTTGGCTCACCGCCTGTTGCAACTCGTCCTGAATGCCCAGATTCATAATGTTGTTGCCCAGTTGCGGCCCCAGCAAATACTCGGCTGAGAGGTAACAAATGGTGCGACTGGTTTGGTGGAGGTAGGTTTGGGCGGTGTTGAGCCAGTGGCGCAGCAGGCGATCGCGCACCGTATAGGCCAAAGCCATGTAATAGTCGTGGGGCGTGGCGACTTCGGCAAATTTGGCTTGGATGTAACACAGGTTATCCAAAATTGCCCGTTTGAGGGTTTCCACACTGGTTCCTGTGCGATCGTCCTCAATTTGCACCGGGGGACAGTTGGGGGGTGGCATGGATGAGCCGGATGGCAGAAATGGCATAAACAAAGACCTCCATCGCCATTATCGGTTACGCCATTGCGATCGGGTTCCAGGATGACATCACCGTAACGTTTCATAACGGTTAAGTAACAATGATCTCACTTCTATAGTCGCTTGCGGTGATGTGGGCGATGCCAACACCACTCAATCCCTTACCCAATGGGAGTTTTAATTCATCGACCGCGCCTCATAAATATGAAAACTGCTGTAGGATGAAGCCACATTCCACCCGGTCAATAGGAGTCAGTAAACTCGCGAAACGTAACCGTTTACTCCCCGTCAGGCTACCGTGTATACACAAGTTGAAACTGCTGTCGCGGAGGGCTGTTTAGCCCCCTAAATCCCCCAATTCTGGGGGACTTTGAATTTCTGTTCCCCCAGAATTGGGGGCTAGGGGGCGGCTCGGCATTGGCTCTGACTAGATTCGATCACTTATGTATACACGGTAGCCCCGTCAGGGGAGGAACCAGCGGGCTACGCCCGCAACACTGTTCCCATGGGAGGATGTGAACAGTTACCGCGAAACTTATTGATTCAGGTGGGTGGATCCCTGATAGAGTGCAATTGAGGCATTGGCTATCTAGGGGTTTCTGTGTGATTCGGTCAGACCCCCTCAGCCGGTTTCTCCGGGAAACCACGGTTGATCCAATGTTAGAGTGAACGGTTTGACGGCTAATCTCCATGCAGATCCGAGACCTTCACCCCACTTGATTCATTTGACGCGCATTGTACGTAATTTGACCTTCAATCAGCACGAACATGGCCTAAAAAATCGGCTTGCGGTGTAGCGAGATCGCCCGAAACACGGCATCAGCACGACAGCACCATCGTCTGCCCGTAGTCTCACGATTTTGGCAGGTATATCCGTTCGTGTAATCCCAATCCGGCAGGTTCCACGGGGATCACACCACCCTCAGGAACTTGCGGAAAAATCACATCCCCGTGATGAGTATAGGGAAACGGCCTTGCCGTGTCCTGTGAGATCGCGGTGTGAGTCCCACATTAGCAGCCCAACCCCTCAGAGCCTATCCGGGAAGAGGTTCTTGGCCACAGCTTGGCTGATGGGGCTTTGGCATTGCGGCTCTCACATTTTGCGGATCGCCATTGTCATTTCAGCGGAGAGACCCGCCCCCTATGTGCGATTATTCCCCTAACCCTAACCTTCACTTCATCATCAACGATTTGATGATCTCCTATATCTTGGACGAATTGCGAGCCGTTGGTGCCAACGAAGAAGAATTAGCTGATCTCAATACCTTCGCCAACCGCGTGAAGTGAAATGGGTTGTTTGTCAAGAGGACTTT
>CAZJZR010000763.1:0-2467 GCA_964550475.1 uncultured bacterium | reverse complement strand
TGCGTCAATTCTATCGTTTGTATCGTTCACGGGATGCGGGCGATCCATCCGACTCCAATGGGGCATGAACCCAACGCAATGCTGTTAGGGTTGAGGGGCGGTGCTGTGGGAGAGAGGGCGATCGCTAACATTCAGATTAATTTTCAGATATGACAGCAATCATAATCCTGAAGACGCTTTATAGCCGCGACTAACAAGGGGTTTAGGATTGTGGATTTATAATATGCAAATTCTGGGGTAGGGACACGGCAATGCCGTGTCCCTACAGGTAGCGGTGTGGGTACATGATTAACGTGCAAGTCTCTTAAGTCCCGTGTCCTAACCCGCATGATTCTGGCTATCACTAAACGTTCAACGCGCTTGTGCGGGTTTGCGGATCAGGAATTGCACCCGTCCATCACCCGTTTGAATAGCTAGGACTGGCGGGCGTAAGTTGGCTGGACTGTTGGGAGGTAGGGCTTGAAACAGGTAAATCCAGTTTTCAGTTTCCAGTAGCATCCGCCAGACAATCGGTTGGTCGGGTTTTGTGTTGTCGTTGGTTTCTGTGCCCCGAAATTGATAGAACAAGTTTTTATCCCCAAAGATGCGATAGTCGTCTTTCAGTAAAGGATTCAGGGGCAGGTCTTGGGGATCATCGGTGAGTTGACGACCCAGCGCAATTTTGTCTTTGGGGCTGACTAGGGTAATGATGGGGCGGGTTGAGGTTGCATCGACAGCATCCCGATAGGCATCAGCGATACCCTGAAATCGCGCCAGCCAAAATAAGGAAGCCAGAATCCAGCCCACGATGATCATTTGGTTCAGAAACGGTTGGGGAAGCAAGTTCGCCAAGGCACGAATGTTTTGCAACGGCCAGGAGCGATGGAGTGTGTGGAGGATGCGCCTAAACTTGGAGGATGGTGGTGGATTACTCGATGTAGGAGAGCGCAGCAGCCAAAGACTAACCCGAATCAGTCCAAGCGTGATCAGGAAGGCGAAAACAGAGCGGATAAAGATGCCCCAGCTACCCAAAATGACCTGGATGGGAGCGATTAAAAATGATTCTGAGGGGAGGGAGAGGGTGGTCAGTTCAATGGCAAAGGAACCGAAGTAGGCCCAGCGGTAAATCCAACCTGTAAAGTAAATAAAAATGCCAAGGACTCCCACAAAGCCTGCAAAGGCTCCCAGGAGGTTTGAGTCTGAGGCGGGTTGGGAACTGTCTGACACAGGGGTTAATCCGTATACTTTAGTTGTATAGCAATCGCTAATTGTAAGCCCTGCTCTATGAAACCATTGTTGATGGCACTGCCGATGCTTTTGTTGGCTGGGGTCTTTGGCTCCACCCCATCCTGGTTGTTGAAACCAATGCAACTGGCTCAGGCTCAAACTCCAGCATCAAAAGCATTGATTCCAGTATCTTTACCATATCTTGCGGATGTAACCACAAAGAGTGGCACATTAACGGGACAGGTGACTGCACTCGACCCCAAAAGTCAAACCATCAAGTTGTCTTACAGTGGCGGTTCCCGCGAGATCAAAATTGCCGATATCAATAGCGTTGTCAAATTTAGACCTGATGCTAATGTGTGTTGTCGTCAAGATGGCAAGTTAATCATCCGGGGAGATGATAAAGCTGTTGCAAAAACCAGCACTTGGTCAGGGCTATCACTGGGTGCGTTGCAACTCATTGATCCCAGTAAGGGACTGGCCAAGGTATCTCTGGTGGGGGTGAAAAAGCCCATAGAAATACGGGGAATCCAATCAGTGGCTCAGTCCAGTCTTTATATTGTTAATCAGATCAAATTTTCAGCGGTTGGCCAGATGACACTGACAGTGACTCCAGTGGATCGCTAAGGGACTTGCAGAAAAATAAAATAACCGTGATAGCCGTAGGGACACGGCATTGCCGTGTCCGTAGAGTTAGCGGTGTGGGTACATTATTAATCCGCAAATCCCTAACTCGCAGGGTTGATGTTCAGGTTACGGAACAGACTGACATTACAGCTTAATTTAATTTAATCATCTAAACCATGCAGCGAATTTTCAGTGGCCTTTTAGCGGTAGGGATTGGCTTAACATCAGGGATCATCGTACCCCTAGCTGTTACACCGTCCTGGGGACAGGCTGAGAATTCGCAAAGTCAAGCGTTGAAGACGCTTTTAGAGCAAGCACAGCAACAAACTCAGCAGCAGCAACATCGGCAGGCGATCAAAACACTTCAACAAGCTTTGCTGATCGCTCGACAAGTCAAGGAGCAAGATGCTGAAGCAACGGCTCTGCTGGGAATTGGCTTTAACTTAAGCGCAATTGGGCAACCGCAGGTGGCACTGAACTATTACAACCAAGCCTTGCTCCTCCGTCGAACCATGGGTGACCGTGCTGAGGAAGCGACTACATTGAATAATATCGGTGTAGTCTACCACGACATTGGCCAACCGCAGCAGGCACTGAGCTACCTCAACCAAGCCTTACCGATCCTTCGAGTCAT
>CAZJZR010000762.1:0-2482 GCA_964550475.1 uncultured bacterium | reverse complement strand
CCATTCATCCCGCTCTGCCATTCATCCCCATGACTCTCCTTGACGATATTTACAACCAATTCGACCCCGCCCCCCTGCCTGGAGGGTCACCGATGTATGTGGATTGCAAAGCGGTACGGGGTGGGAGTGATGTGTTAATCGCATTGGGGAAAACGATTCAGCGATCGCAGCAATATACCTGCCAGTTGTACACAGGTCATCGCGGCGGCGGCAAGTCTACGGAATTGTTGCGGTTAAAGCAAGACTTGGAACGGAAAGGCTGTCTGGTGGTGTACTTTTCCGCAGAAGATGAGGACATTAACCCAGAAGATGTGGAGTATGCCGACATTCTGCTGGCCTGTACGCGCCATTTGTTGGAGCAGGTGGAAAAGGCTGATCCTAAGCCTGTGTTAACCTGGCTGACGGAGCGGTGGCAGAGATTACAGGATGTCTTGCAAACGGAAATCACGCTGGACAATCTGGAGGTAGAAGCCCAGGTGAAGGAATTTGCCAAAATTACCGCCAGTATCCGCGCCCAACCCAGCCAACGGGCACAAATTCGGCAATTGCTGAATCCCCACACCGAAACGTTAGCAAAGGCATTGAATCAGTTTATTGCCGATGCCATGAAGCAGTTGCCAGAGGGAAAAACCAAGCTGGTGGTGATTGCCGATGGGTTGGAAAAGGTATCGTTAACCATGCGCGATGGCGGACGCACCAACCACGATGAGATTTTTATTGACCGGGCGGAGCAACTCAAATCCTTGAATTGCCATGTGATCTATACCGTGCCGATTTCGTTGGTATTGTCGAATCGGGCTTCGGATTTGATGGAGATTTACAACTGTTCCCCCCATGTATTGCCAATGTTGGCGGTGCAAACCCGGGATAACCAACCCAATCCTGATGGCATTGACAAGGCAAAAGAAATTCTAGCCTCGCGGGTGTATGCGTTGGAGGGCACCCAAACTCTGAAGCTGGATACGGAGGTGTTTGATCGTCCAGAAACGTTAGAGCGGCTCTGTGTGATTAGCGGTGGTCATGTGCGAAATTTGGTGTTCTTGGCACAGTTGGCGACTCGCTATACAGAGGCAGAAGAATTGCCGATTACAGCAGCGGCTCTAAAACAGGCGATCCGCCAACTCTGCAAAACCTACCGGGTTACAGTCAATGACAGCCAGTGGCCACTATTAGCTAAGGTGCATCGAACAAAGCGCATTCTTCATAATGATGAACATCGCAGCTTGTTGTTTACCCGCTGTGTGCTGGAGTATGACGATGGCGACACTTGGCACGATGTTCACCCCATCCTGCGAGACGTGCCAGAATTTAAGGATGCGTTACAGGCATTAGAGCCGTTACCCTCCCTATGACGACTGAAACCATTGACTGGACGAGTGAGGTGACCACTGACCCGGAACAGGAATATCGGGCGTTGGTGCGATCGCTGCGGCGGCATAAGGGGTTTGGCTTGCTGTTTGTCTGTTGTTCCCCAGCGAAGGGGCGAGAGTTGGTAAAGCAGGTACGACAAGACCTGAGCCAGAAACAGATTGAATTTTTGGAGTTTGACCAAGCTATTCCGGGGGGAAAATTGTATCCCCAGATTGAGGCAATTTTACAGGTCAAACCGACTACAGACGTTTTGTTTATCCAGGGGTTGGAATACTCGTTGTATGAGTATGAGGACACCAAACGATCGCTGGGTTGGAGTGAGGTGCAAATTCTCCAATACAGTTGGGAGGGGGTGCCGCCGTTACTGGCGCATGTCAATCTCCAACGAGAACGATTTCGTGACTTTAAGGCTTATCTGGTCTTTTTAGTCCGCCAATTTACCTTGAAATATTTGGCTCGGCGTGCGCCTGACTTTTTTGATTGGCGTTCAGGGGTATTCGAGTTTCCTAATCATCCGGATGAATCAGCCCATGTTTCTAGCCAACTGCTTCAGGATGCAGATTACGAGAAGTATGTTGATCTTACGCCAATTGAACGATGGACAAAGATTCTAGAAGCTAAGGAACTAGTTGCAGAACCAACCCAAGAGCCACAACTGCAAGCCCAATTATTACGAGAGATGGGGCAGTTGTTTCGAGCCAATCAGGACTTTGAAGCGGCAATCGCTAGCTATGACCGCGCCATTGAGATCAATCCAAATGATCATCAAGCTTGGTACAACCGGATCATTGCATTGGTGAATTTGCAGCGATATGAGGACGCGATTGTCAATTGTGACCGAGTCCTTAACCTCAAACTGGATGATCATCACAAAGTTTGGTGGCTCCGGGGCGCAATATTACTGGTATTAGGGCGATATGAAGAGGCGATCGCTAATTGTGACCGTGCCTTAAAAATAGAACCCCATTACAAAGCTTGGTATATTCGGGGGATTGCATTGGCCATCTTGAGGCGATATGAGGAAGCAATCATCAGCTATGACCACGCTCTAGAGCTTAAACCCAATAACGACGAAGCCTGGCATAACAGAGGTCTAGCATTGGCCATCTTG
>CAZJZR010000761.1:1380-2486 GCA_964550475.1 uncultured bacterium | reverse complement strand
CCGTGGATCTGATCCTTTGCCATACCACCGCCGATTTTGACACCCTGGGGGCTGCCGTGGGGTTAACCCGGTTGCGACCGGGGGCGCGGATTGTCTTGACGGGCGGCTGTCATCCAGCGGTGCGGGATTTTTTAGCGTTGCATCGGGATGAGTATGCGTTGATTGAACGGCGATCGGTGAATCCGCGCCACATCCGATCGCTGTTCGTTGTCGATACCCAACTGCGCGATCGCCTCGGTAAAGCTGCCGAATGGTTTGATCTGCCCCACCTGACGGGCATCCACGTTTACGACCACCACCCCACCAGCCATTCCGACATTCCCGCTACCCACCGCCAAGTGGAGTCGTTGGGAGCGATCACCACGTTGATTGTGGAGCAGTTGCAGGTGGCGGGAATCAGTCCCAACCCGATCGAAGCCACCGCCATGGCGTTGGGCATCCATGTGGACACGGGTTCCCTCACCTTTGAACATGCCACCGCACGGGATGCGCGAGCCTTGGCCTGGTTAATGGAGCAGGGAGCCAATTTGCGGGCGATCGCCGACTATGCAGAACCTGGACTGTCGCCACAATTGCAGGAATTGCTCAGTCTGGCCATGGACAATCTGCACACCGAGGAGCAACACGGCTACAGCCTGGGGTGGACGCTACTGAAAACCACGGGCTATGTGCCCGGTTTGTCCAGTTTAGCTTCGGAGTTAATTGACCTGACCAACTGCCACACCTTTGTCCTCGCGGTGCGCTATCCGGTGGGGGATGGGGAAGAGGAGCGGTTAACGTTGATTGGGCGATCGCGGCGCAACCCCTACGGCTTATTTGGCGAAGACGAGCAAGCCAATCAAGTAGACCTGAATCAGGTGTTTGCCCCGCTGGGCGGCGGTGGTCATCCCCAAGCCGCCACGGTCACCCTGCGAGGCGTAGACCCCGAAGCCTTACTAGCTGAGGTGTTGACCCAAATTCGTACCCAGATTCCCCACCCCCTGACTGCACGGGAACTGATGTCGTCGCCCGTCCGCACCATCCGCCCCGACACCACCATCGCCGAAGCCCAGCGGATTTTGTTGCGCTATGGCCACTCTGGGTTGTCGGTGGTGAATACCCAGGAC
>CAZJZR010000761.1:0-1280 GCA_964550475.1 uncultured bacterium | reverse complement strand
ATGGAACTGGCGCGATCGCTGCGGCAACAGTACCCCGCTGCCCGTCTGCAAATCCACGGACGCTTCCAAACCGCTGCCCTGCTGTGGCACAAAGACCCAGAACTCGGTTCCCTGTGGATCGACATCGCCACCGCCCGCACCGAGTTTTACCCCTACCCCGCCGCCAACCCAGAGGTGGAAGCCAGTTCCATCCGCCAAGACCTGTACCGCCGCGACTTCACGATCAACGCCCTGGCCATCCGCCTCACCCAACCCCACGCCGGAGAGTTGCTGGACTTTTTCGGTGGCTTATTAGACCTGGAAGCCAAACTGGTGCGGGTATTGCACGCCAATAGTTTCATCGAAGACCCCACCCGGATTTACCGTGCCGTCCGGTTTGCGGTGCGCCTCGGTTTTCAACTGGAAGCCCAAACGGAGGGCTTTATTCGGTACGCGATCGACAGCGGAGTATACCACCGCACCCAAGGGGAAAACCACCGCGCCCCAGCTCTGCAAACCCGCCTGAAAAGCGAACTGAAATACATCCTGCAAACCAGCTACTGGCAACCCGCCCTGCAACTGCTGGGCGACTTGGGTGCCCTGCGCTGCATCCACCCCACCCTGGAACTGACACCCGACTTGTGGAAATCCCTCCGCCTGCTCCACACCATCCACACCTCCCTCCGCACGAATGTCGAACGAACGGGCGAATGGCCATTCGCCCCTACATGGCAACTGCTCCTGGAAACCCTAATCGCCCATCTCGCGCCGGACTTTCGCCAGCGAGTCGCCACCAACCTGCAACTGCCTGCGGATAGCATTGAGCGGTTAAGTCATCTGGCGGAAGCGAGAGCGGAGATCGCGGCTCAACTGCCCCACTGCCCCAGCACCAGCGCGAAAGTCCACTGCCTCAGTGCCTATGACGTACCGACGCTGGTTTTAATTGCCGCCCAAAGTCCCGTCGATCTGCGCCGTCCGCTCTGGTGCTACCTCAGCCGCTGGATGCACATTAAGCCATGGCTGGATGGCGATGGTCTGTTGGCTCTGGGCTACAAACCGGGGAAACAATTCAAACCGATGTTGGGATCGCTCTTAGCCGCGACGTTGGATGGGGAGATCACCAGTCGAGAGCAGGCGGAAGTGTGGGTGCGATCGCGCTACCCGTTATCTGGCTGAATCCCCTACTCCGTGTCCCTTCGTGTCTTCGTGCCTTTGTGGTTCAAACTCCCCCACCCTTTCCCCCCATGGTTCAAGCCAAACCGCGATTTCTCAGTTTCGAGGACTATCTCGCCTACACCGAC
>CAZJZR010000760.1:0-2487 GCA_964550475.1 uncultured bacterium | reverse complement strand
GACACTAAGACACCAAGCTTACACAAAGAAGACTTGGTGATCCCTTGGTGACTTGGTGGTTCATCTTACCTTTTACAACGAAGCCCCTGGTTATAGGGCAATCCGCTGAATTCCATCTTTGATCAGGGGGACATTGAAGTTAATTAACAGACCTAAGCGACAACCTGACAATTTTAGATAGGTGAGCAGTTGTGCTTTATGGACAGGCAAAATCACCTCGACTGCTTTCAACTCAACAATCACGGATTGCTCCACTAGCAGATCTAACCGATACCCTTCTTCTAATTTGATGCCCTCGTAAATGACTGGCTGCGGTTTTTCGGACTCCACCTGTAACCCGCGCTTGCCTAACTCATACACCATACAAGTCTGGTAAACTCGCTCCAACAACCCCGGCCCCAGATTGGAATGCACCTTAAAGGCAGCATCGACAATCTCCCTGGCTACCCGATTGGTCACCTCAGAAATCGGTTCATGATGGTAGGTCATAATTTCCCCTGTGTGTCTTAGTGGTTAACTTATGTTTCACCACCAAGACACGAAGACACCAAGATGGCACAAAGAAAACTTGGTGATCCCTTTGTGACTTTGTGACTTTGTGGTTCATCTGATTCTTCACCACCAAGGCACAAAGACACTAAGATTGCACAAAGAAGACTTGGTGATCCCTTTGTGACTTGGTGACTTGGTGGTTCATCCAACCTTTCACCACTAAGACACTAAAACACCAAGCTTACACAAATCAGAGGTCATGCCACGATCGCCTGAAATTCTTCGTTGTACCGCAGTTTGTCGAACCCGGCATCTTGGGCGGCGCGTTGGCGGTAGTCGGCTTTGAGGGAGATGGCGCGGCGTAGGTGTTCCAATGCCCAGTCGTGGCGACCGAGGATGGCATAGCAGATTGCTTCGCCATAGAAGGCATCGGCATCGCTGGGATCAACGGACAGGGCTTTTTCGTAGCTGGTGAGTGCGTCTTCGTATTGCCCCAGGTTTTGCAGAGCCGCGCCCAGAGCCGACCAGGCATGACTGTTGAACGGTTCAATCGACAGGGAACGGGCATAACTGCCGATCGCCTCCTCGTACCGCCCCATATTGTCCAGCGCGTTGCCCCGGTGGTGCCATACTTTGGGATTGTCGGGATCAATTTTTAAGGAGCGATCGAAACTGTCCATGGCGGCATCGGTTTGGTTGAGTCGCCACAGTGCCAGACCGCGAATAATCCAGGCGTAGGGGTTATTGGGTTCCAGGGTGAGGGATTGTTCCAGACTGGCGATCGCCGCCTCCAACTGTCCCAAACTCCCCAGAGCCATACCCCGGTTGTACCAAAACACATAATCCTGGGGATCAAGGCGGATAGCGCGTTCAAAGCTATCCAACGCCGCTTCCAATCGTCCAGAATTACCCAAAATAATCCCGCGTTGGAACCACGCCACCGGATCATCGGGATCTAAATCTAGTGCCCGTTCCAAACTTTCTAGAGCCTCTTCGCGATTGCCCAAATGCCGCAGGGCATAGCCGCGATGTTTCCAAATTTCTGAGTGCTGGGGTTGGCTGGCCAGAAAATGGTCAAAACTGGCGACCGCTTCGGCATAGCAGTCCATTTGAGCTAGGGCATAGCCGCGATATTTCCACGCTTTGATGTATTTGGGGTCTAAGGCGAGGGCGTGGTCAAAGCTGGCCGCTGCATCGGCATACCGTTCTAGGTGGTAGAGATTTTTGCCGCGCTGATACCAGGCTTTGGGCTGTTGGGGATTTAGTTGCAACACTTGGTCATAGGCCGCGATCGCCGCCGGATAATCCTTCAGGCGACTGAGGGCAGAGCCGTAGTTGTACCACGCATGGGGACTATCCACCCGCAAATCCAACGCCCGCCGACAGGTGTCTGCCACCTCTTCATAACAGCCCAACTGCCCCAATATGTAACTGCGATATTCCAGAGCTTCGTAGTAATCCGGTTGAATCGCTAAAGCATTGTCAAAACTGGACAACGCTTCTTCATACCGCTCCAAATTCGTCAACGCCACTCCGCGCCCATGCCACACCTGCGCCTGACCGGGTTGCACCGTCAGCACACGGTCAAAACTGGACAGAGCGTCTTCGTAACGACCTTGCCGACCGAAGGCATGGCCTTTGTGGTTCCAAGTTTCCCAAGTTTGCACGTCTTGATCAATGCCTTCAATGAAGTCAGCGATCGCCTCCTCTACAAACTTTCCAGTCTCCAGATCCTGTTCCGGTAAATCGGCTTCCAGATCTGGAGATGGAGAGGGAAAGTCAGGATTAACGGTGCTCATGATAAATGACTACCCAACAGCGGCAAATGAAAATAAGGATCTCCCGGCTTGTCGGTGAAAAGAGTATCTATAACGTGATGTGCAACTTAAAGAAAGCCCACCCTACGGGAAGCAAGCTACATCCCCCACCCCCTTCTCCCTACTTGGGAGAAGGGGAGCAACATATTTTCAAAGTCCCTCTCCCAAAAAGGGAGAG
>CAZJZR010000759.1:0-2489 GCA_964550475.1 uncultured bacterium | reverse complement strand
TTTTCATCGCCCCACCTCTCAACCCTGCACCAGTGGCGGACGACGATCGCCCCATGGTCTCGCGTGTTCAATCTGGGCAGCAAGGGCAATTAAGGTCGCCTCATCAGCGGGTTTACCGACCAATTGCACACTGGTGGGCAATCCGTTAGGCGCAAAACCGACAGGGAGGGCGATCGCGGGTTGGCCACTAGCGTTGAACGGTGGACAGGGAGCCACCCAACCAATGATCGCTTCCAGCAGGCGATCGGGCGCAAGGTCAGCCCACTGGCCAATCTGGATCGTGTGATGCAGATAGACGGGCAGCAGAATGACATCGCAGCGATCGAACTGGCTGATCAGCCGTCGGGAAATCAGTTGGATTTGGGTGATGGCTCGCAGGTAGTCGCCGCTGTGGCATTGCTCCGCCCGCAGCCGCAACCATTGGTTAAACGGACTCAGCCACTCGGTGGGAATGGTGGCCTCGGCGATCGCCGCTTGCCACACAGCGGTAAACGGAGTCACCAAATCAGTAATTTGCAAACTGCCGGACTCAACCTGATGCCCCAACCCCGTTAACAGGTCAGCGATTTGGATCACGGCATCCTGACCAACGGCATCCAAACTGCCCATGCCAGGAATCTCCGTAATCACCTGCACCCGCAGCGGTGGCACACCGGATTGGGTCGCCTGTTGCGCCACAGTCAGGAAAGACGGCTCAGGATCGGGGAGCCAGTAGGGATCACCGGGATAATAGCCGGACAGCACATCCAGCAACGCCGCTGCATCGGCAACGGTACGCGCTAGGGTGCCTTGGGTGGCGATGCCGCCGACGCGATCGCCCACGGGTGCCCAACTAATCCGCCCCCGCGATGCCTTAATCCCCACCACGCCACAGCAGGCCGCTGGCCCCCGCACCGAGCCGCCCCCATCCGACCCTTGGGCAATGGGACACAACCCTGCCGCCACCGCCGCCGCCGAGCCACCACTGGAGCCGCCAGCGGTATAGGCCAAATTCCAGGGGTTGCGGGTGGGCGGAAAGCCAAACCCCTCACAAAATGGCGTGGATCCCAATTCAGAGGCGGCGGTTTTGCCCAAAATATTAAACCCTGCCGCCTTAATCCGCTGAACTACGCCAGAATCCATCTCCACCACATTTTCTGCCAGTGCTCGTACCCCATAGCTACAGGCCATCCCCGCCACCGGGTCTAAGTCTTTCACCGCGATCGGCACACCAAAAAACGGCGGTAGGTCGGGGCGATCGCCCATCGGTGCGGCCAAATAATCCCCCAACACTTGCGTCATTTGCTGGGCTTGGGCGATCGCCAACTCTTGATTGACGGTAAAGTAACTGCCCAAACTCTGATCCGATGGCGCAGGGGACAACACCCCATCCAACTGCTGAATCCGGTTCAGGTAAAGCTCCGTTAGCTCTAAGGGAGTAATCTCGCCAGTCCGAATTAATCGGGCTTGCTCTAAGGCCGGGGTAAAGGCTAAATCCAACGCATCCATAACAGGTCACGCCATCAGAACATTACCTATTCTGCGACCCTGAGCGAGATCGCGGTAACTTTTTCCGTAAGTCTTCAGAGGAATCAATGCGTTATTGCTTGAGCCAACCGGGTTGGGTTACCCAACCCCTACAATTCCCCTGGTTCTAATTAAATTTGTGTTGTCCACCGTAGGGGCGAAGCATTCCGGCCATGATTTTTCGGTTATTCCCTAACTTAACTACCGGAATGCTTCGCCCGTACAAGGTTATCGGTTCAAACACAAAATCATTGAGAATCAGCAATTCCCTGATTAGTTCCATTTGTAGGGGGGCAGAAAGATCTCCCTAGGTTCATATACCTGAATGCTTACGCTCAACATTATTACTTGTTTGATTTGAAGGTGGAGCACTGTTATCAGATCTATCTGGTTTAGCCCATTGAGATCTAAGAGAAGTTCTACAGCTAGCATTACTCAAGTCGCAGTATAGTTTCTCACATTGAAGATCTTTCCACAGTACGTTCTCATCAGAGTAGAAAAATGAACCTCCAATACCAGGTCCTCGTGGTAAGAGAACATTACACACATGCTGTCTATCGCCTGTAATAGTTAATCCACCCACAGCATATGTTCTGACTCCACTATTGTTGGTTTCAATTCCAGTGTTGGTTTCAATTCCAGTATTGTTTTTAATTCCAAACAGCAGAGATTTATTGAAAGTTAAAATGCCACCAACAAATAACACAAAGATACTAGAAGTGGCAATAACAACCACTTTTTTAGATCTATTTCGATTTAGAGGATTTATAATTCGATTGTTCTCGCTAGGCGAATTGAGATGACCTTCATTTTGTTGTTGTGATGTGGACTGTACGATTTGTTGATTCGTGACAGTTGCTTCGATCAATTCTTGCTGAGGCGGCTGCAATGTCTGGTGATTTACTTCCTGTTTAAGGTTTGGTTTCTCAACTCTTTGAACCAGAATCTCTTGTTCAATCGAGTCTATATCTTGCTGTCTAAGT
>CAZJZR010000758.1:0-2491 GCA_964550475.1 uncultured bacterium | reverse complement strand
ATCATCCACGGCAAGTACAACCACGAAGAAACCATCGCCACCAGTTCCTTTGCGGGTAAGTATTTGATTGTGCTGAATATGGATGAGGCGCAGTACGTGGCCGACTATATTTTGCATGGCGGCGATCGCGCCACCTTCCTGCAAAAGTTCAAAAACGCCCATTCCGAAGGCTTTGACCCCGATCAGGACTTGCAGGCGATCGGCATTGCCAACCAAACCACGATGTTGAAGAGCGAAACCGAGCAAATCGGCAAGCTGTTTGAACACACGATGATGCAGAAGTATGGCCCCGCTAACCTGAACCAGCACTTCCAAGCCTTCAACACCATCTGCGATGCCACCCAAGAGCGGCAGGATGCCATGTTTGGCTTGGTGAAGGAACCGCTGGATCTGATGGTGGTGATTGGCGGCTTCAACTCGTCCAACACCACCCACCTGCAAGAAATCGCCATCGATCGCCAAATCCCCTCCTACCACATCGACAGTGCCGATCGCATCGGCCCCGGCAATCGGGTGGAGCACAAGCCCCTGGGTAAAGCCTTACAGGTGGAAGACAACTGGCTCCCCGCTGGCGACATTGTGATCGGGATCACCTCTGGAGCCTCCACCCCCGATAAGGTGGTGGAAGACGTAATCGAAAAGATTTTGGCACTGAAAGCGTAAGCTACCCCATCCCCATGACTGTTGTTTCGTCTCCTACTGCCAGTCGTCGTCCCCGCGAGAACGACTGGCGTTTATTTTTGCGAATCATGCCCTATGCGACACGCCATCGCAAGCTGCTGTTGTTGGCGATGACGTTGTTGGTGCCGCTGTCGGTGGCGGGGGCGGTTCAGCCGATCCTGGTGGGGGAAGCGATTTCCCTGATCCGCCAGGAACCGAATGTGTATCCGTTTCTGCGCGATCGCTCCCTCACCGAAGGGATCAATATTCTGGTTTTCCTGCTGTTCCTGACGTTGGCGGTGCGGTTTGGGGTGCAGGCGTGGCAGGGCTATCTGGTGCAGGTGGTGGGGCAGCAAATCACTGCCGATATCCGCAATCACCTGTTTGAGCACGTTACGGCTCTAGCCATGCGCTTTTTTGACCGTACCCCCGTTGGTCGGTTGATTACTCGCCTCACCAATGATGTGGAAGCATTGGGAGAAGTGTTTTCCACTGGGGCGATCGGCATTGTCAGCGATTTGTTTTCCATGGTGGCGATCGCCTTTGCCATGGTGGCTCTGCAACCGCAACTGGCGGCAATGTTGATTGTGCTGCTGATCCCCACCACTGCCCTGATTGTCTATTTCCAATACCGCTTCCGCCTTGCTAACTATCGGGCGCGGGATGAACTGTCGGCTCTCAACTCCATGTTCCAAGAAAACATGGTGGGGATCGGCGTGGTGCAACTGTTTCGGCGGGAACAGTTCAACCAAAACCTCTTCCGCAAAATCAACCAAAAATACATCCACGAAGTTGATATCACCATCTTTTACGATTCAGCGGTATCGGCAACGCTGGAATGGATCGCCTTGGTGGCGATCTCCGTCGTCCTTTGGTTTGGAGGGCAACGGGTGATGCAAGATGCCTTCAGCTTTGGCACCCTCACCGCCTTCATCCTATTTGCCCAGCGGTTATTTGATCCGCTGCGCCAATTTGCCGAAAAATTCACCATGCTCCAGTCCGGCTTCACTGCCGTCGAGCGGATCGCCGACCTGTTGAACGAACCCGTCGAAATCCGCGATCCGTCCCATACCCACAAGGGCAACTCCTTACCCGCCGTTGCGGCTCAGGGACAAGGAGAAATTCGCTTCGAGCACGTCTGGTTTGCCTACAAAGATGACGAATACGTGCTGCGAGATCTGGACTTCACCATTCGCCCCGGCGAAAAGGTTGCCCTCGTCGGCCCCACGGGTGCGGGTAAAAGTTCGATTATTCGCCTGCTCTGTCGGCTCTACGAAACCACCCGTGGCCGCATCCTAATCGACGGCATCGACATCCGCGACCTGCCCCAAGCTGAACTGCGTCGCCACCTGGGTGTGATCCTGCAAGACGGCTTCATCTTCGCTGGCGATGTCAACAGCAACATCAGTTTGGGCGAATACTACCCCCCAGAGGAAATCCAACTGGCGGCGCAACAAACCAACGTGGCGCAGTTCATTGAACAATTGCCCCAAGGCTACAACACCGAACTGCGGCAACGGGGCACCAACTTGTCCAGCGGCCAAAAACAACTGCTGGCCTTTGCCCGTGTCGCCATCCGTCAACCCCACATCCTCGTGCTGGATGAGGCCACCGCCAATCTGGACGTGGGCACGGAAGCGGTAATCCAAGAAGCCCTCGATCGCCTCCTCAAAGACCGCACCGCCATCATCATTGCCCACCGCCTCTCCACCATCCGCAACGTAGACCGGATTTTGCTGCTGCAACAAGGCCAGTTGGTCGAGTCCGGTAGCCACGATGAATTGATCCGCCAAGGCGGGATGTATGCTAGTCTGCACCAATTACAGATGTT